>CBDTYI010000313.1:0-3467 GCA_965364565.1 uncultured Gammaproteobacteria bacterium
CGTCCAACTCGCGGTCCCGCTGCTCGCGGGGCTCGACGACACCCAGGTCAGCCACCTCGCCGAGTACACCGCGAAACGCCAGCAGGATGCGGCAAGACGTTACCTCGACCCGGATCTGCAGCAGAGGAAGGCGTCGCGCGAGCAGCGCTTCATCGAGCGCATCGAGAAGTGGACGGGGAAACTGAATGACGAGCAGCGACAGCAGATACGGGACGCCGTCGAGCGCATCCCCGATCTCAGCGCCCCGTGGCTCGCCTATCGGGCGCAGCAGACCGACAAACTGCTGAGCATGCTCGAGACCGGTGCCGACGCGCAAGCCCTGCGCGCCTATCTCCAAGACTGGTGGGTACGCATGGACGGACAATCCGCTGACTACAGGCAACGCTGGCGCGCAGCCAGACAAGGCTTCATCCAGCTGCTGGATGCACTCGCCACGACCCTCACCGACAGGCAGCGCGCCACGTTCCTGGATCGGCTTGGCGAGGTGCGCGCCGATCTGGCGTCCTTCGTCGCCCCTGAGCACCAGCAGGCCAGCCTGCCGGCGTTTCCGGCCTGCGATGCCGCACCCGCGTGACCCGCATCGGCACAGGCCAGCCCCCGGGCGCGCCGGCGGCCGGGCCTTTCGGCGCCATTCGGCCACGGTATATACTGCCCGCATCCGGCAGCATCACAGCTTCGTCTCACCAAGGCAGGCAACCATCGCATGGAATTGGCACACCCCGCCATCCAGAGTGGCATGCTCCCGCTCACCAGCGCCTTTGTGCTGACCGCCGTGCTACGACTTGTTGGCGGCAGCGGAGCCGGTGTACGCGCGGCGAATGGCGCCGTGGGCATCGCACTGCTCATCAGCAGCGTGCTTATCCTTGGCGCACCCGTCTGGCCGGCGCACACGGGTATGCAGAAATTCTTCTATCTGACGGCCGGCGGGCTGTTGCTGGGGCTCCTGTTAGACCTGCGGGCTGCATCGCCCCGCCTGCTGTGGCTATGGGGGCTGCTGTGGATGGCGGCGGCCTTCGCCTGGCTGGCCTGGCCCCAGCTGGATGGCCGCGACACCCTCTGGCTGCTGGCCGGCATCTCGCTCGCGGGGCTGGCGATCATCCTGCGGCTCTCGAACCGCCCCAGCCACGACACGAGCGCGCCGATCATGTTCCTGGTAGCCGCATCAAGCCTCGGCGGCGTCTGTGTCATCGAGGGTTCGCTGTCCATCGCGGAACTCGGCTTCGCCCTCGCCGCGGCACTGGGCGGCTTCCTGTTGTGGAACTGGCCGAAGCCCAGATACGGGTTCGGCGCCGCAGGCCTGCTCGGAGGTGGAATGGCTGTGCTCGCCCTGGCGTTTCTGGCCCTGCTGCTCACCGATGTCTCGCCCTGGACCCTGATACCGCTGGTATTGATTTTTTTCGCCGACTCGCTGAGTAGTCGCCTGCCTGCGGGCGCAGGCCTGCTGCGTCAGGCCCTGCAGCCGGTTTACCTGGTCGTAGTTGGCGCCGTTCCCGGCGCTGTGGCCATCGCGCTCGCCTGGCTGACGGGAGAATCGGACAGCCTGTACTACCAATAGGCGGGCAGCGCGCCTTCACCGACCCCTAACAAGGTAAACTACCCACCCTACTGATCAGCTGATACGCCCATGCCCTCCACACGCCAAGCACAACAAACCGATCCCGAAGCCAGTCTCGAACCAGTCTGGGCGGCCCTGCTGGAGGCCTCGCGCCTGACACGTGAAATGCAGCCCCAGAGTGAAACCATAACCTACAGGCTCGACCGGAGCGGGGCCCTGCAGCCGGTGGCGGCCGACGCGCCGGACGCCCTGCTCCGCTGGCGACCACGAGACGGCTGGCTGCCGGCCGGGAAGCTTTCCTCGGCGGTACGCGAACTGATGACGCTCTACCTGCCGCTGTGCCAGGCATGCGCCGACCGACCCGTCACGCTCGGACATCTGGGCCAGAGCCTGGATGGCTACATCGCCACCAGTGCGGGCGATTCCTGCTATGTGACCGGGCCGGAGAACATTACCCACCTGCACCGCATCCGCGCCTTGTGCGACGCCGTGATCGTCGGCACTGAAACGGTGGCAGCCGACAATCCGCGCCTGACGACGCGCCGGGTGCCGGGCAGCAATCCGCTGCGTGTCATCCTGGATCCCAACCGTCGCCTGCAATCCGATCACGGGGTATTTACCGACGGGCAGGCGCCCACCTTGCTGGTACACAGTGGCGCAGGCGACGCAGGGGAACCGGCGCGTGTCGGCAAAGCTCAGGTCATCGAAATCGGGGCGCCCGGAGGACAACTGGCGCTCGATGAGCTGCTCGCGACGCTGCACGAGCGCGGCTGTTACGCGGTCTTTGTCGAAGGCGGCGGCACCACCGTATCCGCCTTCCTGCAGGGACAGTTGCTGGACCGGTTGCAGATTGCGGTTGCACCCTTGCTGATCGGAGCCGGTCGTCCGGGAATACAGCTCGCGGCCTCGCCGCGTCTGCGCGACTGCCTCAGACCCGAGCACCGCATTTATCGCATGGGCGGTGACATCCTGTACGACTTCGATCTGCGCGCAAGCCGCAAACAGGCTGACGGCGGAGACGGCACTCGCCTGGGTCTGTCACGCATACTCTAGGCCGACTTGGGCGCGGGGCGGTTGCTGACGATCGCGTCAGACCGGCGAGGCGGCGGCCACAAGCCGGTCTACTGCCGGTGGGCCAGTTGCGGCCGATTCATGGCAACCAACCGGCAATGTCCACATGACCCACGGCCATGCTCAAACGAGAATGCTCGATCTGTGCGCGGCGCAGCCGGCTCCAGGCTTCGAGCGATGTTGCCGCGCCAGGCGCCAGCTCCACGGCGGCGCCCAGCCAGCCGTCGATCAGGGCATTCTGCAGCGCTGACTCGTTGGGGCCCAGCCGCCAGTCGCTCTGTTGCGCGCGCATGCGATAGCCCAGCCCGGCAAACAGCTCCGCGGCGGTGCGCGCGGCTGCCGGACCCAGCGCCGGCCCGAAGCCCTTGTCAGTGCGCTGATGGCGGTTGATCAGTTCACGCATGCGCTGGTCTCCTGCAGCAGGCGGATCAAAGCTCATACGCCCGTCGTAGGTCAACGCAAACAGCACCCCGGCTCCCAGCCGGCGACAATAACCGGCAAGTGCCTGCAGCCAGGGCATGGATACCAGATCGAGCAGCGCCGATGCCGTCACCAGCTGCACGGCGGCGACATCGAGCGCCTCCAGACCGCCGGCCAGATCCAGCACCCGGGTGCGGGCGCGACACTCGAAACCCGGCGCCCTGAGTACCATCGCCCCCGCCCGCTCCCGGACCAAGCGTGCGTGACCCGCGCTCGCCCATGCCGCCAGCCGGGACGGCATTGCAGCGAGCAGAGTGGGATCCTTATCGATCAGCGTCCAGTGCTGCTCACCGCCGAGGCGCGGCGCGAGGTAGCGCAGGTTGGCGCCGGTGCCGCACGCCAGATCGATAATGTGCAGCGG
>CBDTYI010000314.1:0-3455 GCA_965364565.1 uncultured Gammaproteobacteria bacterium
TCAGGATACCGCGGTGCCCTGCGAGGTCGATGCGCTCGCCGACCGGTGTGCGACCATAGAACGACTTGCTGTCGCCGGCGCTGATGCACAGCGGCGTGGCGGTCGCTGCGGCCGCTTTCACCTGCTCCAGCAGCTGTGTGCCGATATCAGTGTCGCTCATGGCCCAAGCCGCGCTCAGAAGCGTTCCAGGTCCGGAAACGGCAGCTCGCCGTGGTGCACGTGCATGGCGCCGAGTTCGGCGCAGCGGTGCAGGGTCGGTACCGCCTTGCCCGGATTGAGCAGTCCGGCCGGGTCGAAGGCCGCCTTGACAGCGTGAAACTGGCTCAGCTCGGCGGACTGGAACTGCACACACATCTGGTTGATCTTCTCCATGCCGACGCCGTGCTCCCCGGTGATGGTGCCGCCGGCCTCCACGCACAGTTCCAGGATGCGTGCGCCGAATTCCTCGGTGCGCTCCAGCTCGCCGGGCCGGTTGGCGTCGTAGAGAATCAGCGGGTGCAGGTTGCCGTCGCCGGCGTGAAACACGTTGGCGACCGCCAGCCCGTAGTGCGCGGACAGGTCGGCTATCGCTTTCAGTACCTCGGGAAGGCGCTTGCGCGGGATAGTGCCGTCCATGCAGTAGTAGTCGGGCGAGATGCGACCCACCGCCGGGAAAGCGGCCTTGCGGCCCTTCCAGAAGATGGCGCGCTCGGCGTCGTCTTTCGCGGTGCGCACCTCCGTCGCGGCGCTGGCCTTGAGAATCTCGCGCACCTTGTAAATCTGCTCCGAGACTTCCTCGTTGGTGCCGTCCAGCTCGCACAGCAGTATCGCCTCGGCGTCGACCGGATAACCGGCGTGCACGAAATCCTCGGCGGCCCGAATCGCCAGCCGGTCCATCATCTCCAGGCCGGCCGGGATAATGCCGGCGGCGATAATGCGGCCGACCGCGCTGCCTGCCTTGACCACATCGTCGAACGCCGCGAGCACCACCTGGGCGCGCTGCGGCTGCGGCAGCAGCTTGACGGTCACTTCGACGATCACCCCCAGCATGCCTTCGGAGCCGGTCATCAGCGCCAACAGGTCGTAGCCGGGCGCGTCCAGGCCGCTGCCGCCCACGGTCAGCAGCTCACCGTCGATCCCGACCATGCGCAGCTGCTGGATGTTGTGCACCGTGAGCCCGTACTTGAGGCAGTGCACGCCGCCGGAGTTTTCCGCCACGTTGCCGCCGATGCTGCAGGCGATCTGCGAGGACGGGTCGGGGGCGTAGTAGAGTCCGTGTGCCGCTACGGCTTCCGAGATCGCCAGGTTGCGCACCCCGGGCTGCACCCGCGCGATGCGACGCTGCGCATCGATCTCCAGAATATTGTTGAAGCGGGCCAGGCTCAGCAGCACACCGCTGCTGTGGGGCAGGGCGCCACCGGAAAGGCCGGTGCCGGCGCCGCGCGCCACCACCGGCACCTCGAGTTCGTGACAAAGCCGCAGAATGGCCTGCACCTGTTCGACGCTGTCCGGCAGGACCACCACCAGCGGCAGGCTGCGATATGCCGACAGGCCATCGCACTCGTAGGGGCGCAGGTCCTCGGGGGTGTGCAGCAGCGATGGCGCGGCAACGATAGCGCCGAGCCGCTCGATCAGCTGTTCGCGGTCAATGCGAGGAAACTCGCGTTGTTCCAGTGCCTGGTTCATCAATCCTCGTTGCCGGGCTTGCGGCAATCGCGCGGTTGCCTGCACCGCTGCGCGGTCTGGCGCCAAACCCGATTCTACCTCACTGCCGAGGCGCGGGTCGCAGCGGCGTTGTCAGGCGTTTCGGCAATGCCGGCCAGCCGCGCATAGGCGCGCGCGACGGCGTGCTCGTCGCCCACGTTGCCCGGGAAAATAACCACGGGCAAATCCGGGAAGCGCGGATGATCGGCGGGGCAGCGCACCACAGAACAGCCGGGCAGGATCTGTCCCAGCACCCGCGAGGTGCGCAGCGCCAGCGCCGAGCTCAGCACATCGTTGGACGTGATGCCGCCCTTGCTGATCAGAAAACCCAGTGTTGCCGGCAGCCTGCGTACCACATCCATGAGGAAGGCCGATACCGCAGCGCCGAACGCCAGGCGCGTTTGCTGGTCCGCAAAGGTCTTCTCGGTGCGGCTGGTGAAGATCGCCGGCGTGACGCCGTCAGCATGCAGGCGCGCGGCCTGGTCGCTAATCGCGGCCAGCATGGTCTCGCGCTGCGACTCGATATGCTCCACATCGATCTCGATGGCCGCGACACCGGGCATTTTCAGCAGCTCCTGCAACTGCTGCGTGGTCTTGCTGACGTGCGAACCCACCAGCACCGCGCCGGCACGGCCGCCGCGCGTGTAGTCGTGCATGGCTTCGGCGGCGACCGGTTGCGCGGGCAGTTGGGCCAGTGCCGTCAGCAGGCTGGCGCCACTGCGAAACAGGAAGCGTTTGCCCTGCGCGGCGGCGCTCATCAGCTGGCTGCAGAAATGGTTCAGGTCATCCTGGGTTTCGCCGTCCACGGCGCAGCAGACGTTGCCCTGCAGCGCCATCAGCCGCGACAGACTGTCACCGCGCACGTCTGCGAGCAGGAAACGTTCCACCTGAGCGGCGCGGATGCGTCCGCCGGTTTTCTCTTCCACATAGTCGGGCAGGTAGCTGTGCGAATAGCCGAACACCGAGTCGCGCGCGAACTCGGTTTCGTGTACCGGCACCGGCGCGCCGTTCACCATTAGATAATGCACACTGTCGCGGGTAATGCGTCCGCCTTCGATAAACGCCGGCACCAGAAAATGCGCATCGAACGGCCCCAGCTGTTCGGCGATGATATCGGTCTCCACCGGGTAGTGGCCGCGCAGGGTGGAGTCGGAGCGGCTGACCAGCAACGGGTTGATGGGGGTGCCTGCCCGGGTCAGCTCATCCAGCGCCTGTTTCAGACTGATACACACTTCGCGGGTGACAGCCGCCGCCTGTTCGGCGCTCATGCCGCGGGTGTTGGTGAGCACGAAAAACAGCGGGGCGTCGTCCTGCAACCCCCGCTTGAGGGTGGCAACGTCCCAGCGCGTCAGCAGCAGGCAGCTGTGCACCGTCTGCGAACCGGTGGGGTCGTCGTCGAGTACGATAATCTTGGTTTCGCTCATGCCTGGTCTCGTTGCTCAGCGGTGCGGGCAGGCCCTTTCGAGCACTGCTGTATAAAGAAGCCCGTGCAGGGGCACGATGGCAGTTCCAGGCTGAGAGGAGAGCTTCAGCACAACCCCTGCACGGGCGAACTCTTTGGTACGTAATTAACCACAAAGGGACACCAAGGACACGAAGGAAAAGCAAATAAAGCGCCTGCAACATCTCTGCGAGCCACGCTCTGTCGTACCGCGTGACCATGTGTAATGTCGGAACAACTGCTACGGCTTTTCATTCCTTCGTGACCTTGGTGTCCCTTAGGGAACCTCTGATTAATCCGTCATTCCGGCGCATGCCGGAATCCATATCGT
>CBDTYI010000315.1:0-3442 GCA_965364565.1 uncultured Gammaproteobacteria bacterium
CGGTCGCGGTGCGGTTCGTAGCAGCCGTCGTTGCTGAAATCGGCCGGCTTGTCGGCGGCGAAGCAGCGCTCGGCCAGCGCCGCGTTGTCGGTGGCAATACGCCCGTCAGCCGCGGGTGCGCCGGACTCGAAAAGCGTTGTGCCGCTGCTGTCGTCGCGCACCTTCAGGTGCACCCACACGCGCCGGCTGGGATAGGAGGTGGGCAGCTTGTGCCCACTGCGGTTGGTTATCGTCACGTCGATTTCCAGCGTTTCAGCGCCGATCGGCTCGACGCGCGTGATGGCGAGCGCGGCACTTGCCTCTGTAAGCAGCGCACGCGTCGCGGCGATCTGTTCCTCGAAACCGGCGTCAGAGGTGCTGCCTTCTATACCCAGCACGTCGCCAAAGCGCTGCAACAGTTCCAGCACATAGGTGTTGCCGCCCGCGAGCGTATGCCGGTAGTAAGGGCTGCGTTCGACCTGGTTGGGTGGGCGCAGTGCAATGGCAGTCTGGTAGTCGGGGTCAGGCACCGGCATATGGCAGTCCTGGCACTGTTGCCGTTGGTCCGCGCTGCCCAGCGAAAAGATACTGTTCTGCCACTCCTGGTAGGGCGCCTGTTCGAGAAACTCGCGGGCCGGCTGCGCCGGCAGGCCGGTGTCGATGTCGATCACAGGGGTTGTGACGGTATGGCAGCTGGCGCAGTAGCCGGACCCGGTCAGCTGGTGACCGTACTGCGGCGTGTAGTCGACGTTGACCTGCATGGGGCCGGGGGTGACCTCTATATCGCCTGGACCGCCATAGGGGCCGTAGATAATGCGTGCGCCGCCAATGGTGAAATGGCCGCCCTGGGCATCGTCGCCGACCACCGGCTGCCCGTCAGAGTCGGTTGTGGTGGCCTCGATCTGGTGACACAGTGTGCAGCCGATGGCCTCTCTTGCGTCCATGTCCTGAACCGCCTGCGGATAGCGGTAAAAGCCGTCTGCATCCAGCCCGGTGCCGCTGCTGTGCGCATTGAGATGTCCCATAGGTGCGTGGCAGGACAGGCATTTGTCCTCGATCGCACCGGCCAGCTCCGGGAAGCGGTAACGACTCTCCTCTTCCATGACGGCCTGAAAATACGGGTCGTCAAAGGCGTGCGCCATGATGCCGTGCTGCCAGTCGTGGGGCGGGCTGATGTCATTGCCATCGGCGTCGCGCAGCGCATCCTCACCGGCCTGCGCCGCGTGGCACTGGTCGCAGCTCCTGGCGGCGGTAAAAGCACCGTCGCTGCCCCAGGTCGGATCGAAAGCCGCTACGGTTTCCATGCTCGCCGTAAGCCCGGCAACCAGGTTGCGCTCGGCGGTATCCGGATCCACATACTGCAGCGGCAAGCCCTGTACATTGGCGGCATCGACCAGGCTGCGCGTCAGCGTGTCGATGCGGGCGAGCGCAGCGTCAAGCTCCGGATCAGAGAGCGCATAGATTGTGGAAAGATCGAGTATCTCGTCGCCCAGGGTTTCCGTCACCAGGCGCTTGACCTCGGCAGTGAGCGCGATGCCATTATCTACCAGCGCGTCCGCATCCAGTGACTGCAACAGGCTGGCCACGGCCCTGACGCGGGGGTCGGTGTATCCGGCCGGTGTCGGCACCAGATCCAGTGGGCTCAGCAGCGCGCCGCCAGCCGCATCACCCAGATGCAGCGATGTCCCGACGCTGAACCTCAGGGTTTCCCCGATGTTGTATAAGAAACGCCCTTCTGCGTCGGTGGAGCCGGCATACCCGGACGTCGCATAATCCAGACCGGCGACCGGCGCATCGATGAACACGCCACTGGCAGCCGGTGTTGCCGGTGGCTCGGCAGGTGCCGTGCTGTCACCGCCGGAGCCGCCGCCGCAGCCGCCGAAGAGCAGCACCGCGGCGGCGAGCGCAACGCCGGGCATCAGCGTGCGGACGCTGCTGGCGGCTGCAATTTGGATGATCGGTTGGCGGGTTTGTGGCAACATGGGACTCTCACTGGCAAGCGCTGCAGCGTTCGGCTTGGCCGGATTGAATGATGTGCAAAAAAACAGCAAGCCTCCGAAAAAGGCGCCACCACTTCAAATCTACCCTAATGCCGGCAGCGGATGCTGTCATTGACTTGTGTCATTTCGTTGTTTGGTGGTTCTGATTCGATCAAAGTGGTTTTTATGAGGCGAGAAGCACAGCACAGCTACTGTACCGATGCGGAATGGATCGGGCGCGCAGACTGCAAACACTGCAATATTCGGAATACGATGCTGTTTTCCGGCTTGCCGGATGCCGCCTTCGACAGGACCCTGCGCCCGATTGATAACTTTGTCTACGCCCCGGGAGCCATCCTCTACGACGAAGGGCAGCCGGGCGACGTTATCTTTACCATCCGCCGCGGACTGGTGAAACTGCTGCACCTGGGTGCCGATGGCAGTCAGCGTATTCTGCGGCTGCTCGGTAGCGGGTCCGCGGTCGGCCTGGAGTTGCTGGACGGCGGCAGGGACTATCGGCACTCGGCGGTCGCCGTGAGCCAGGTGGATGTGTGCCGCATTCCCGTGTCAACCATAGCGGCGCTGGAGAAGGAGTTTCCGGAACTCACCCGACAGGAACGCCACCGCCTGCAGGAGCATCTTGACCGGGCCGACGAGTGGATACTGACCATGGGTACCGGACCGGCGCGCCAGCGCGTGGCGCACCTGCTGCTGTTTCTCAGCCGCTACTCAGCCGATCCCAACGGTGACGTCGAACTGCTCGCCGGCGAGGACATGGCCGCCATTGTCGGGACCTCGGTGGAAACCGTGAGCCGCATCATCGCCGAACTCAAACGCCGTCGCCTGCTGAACCGGGTGGCGGCCCATCTGTATCGCTGCGATACCGCGGCGCTCGAAGCGATTACCCGCGACGCCGCCGACTAGCAGCCCTAAGGCAAAACCCCCGGACGGTGCCGGGGGTTGCTGCGTTGCGGGTCAGTCGATTTCCAGGAAACTGCGCAGTTGCTCGGAGCGGCTCGGGTGGCGCAGCTTGCGCAGCGCCTTGGCCTCGATCTGGCGTATCCGTTCGCGTGTCACGTCGAACTGCTTGCCGACCTCTTCCAGCGTGTGGTCGGTATTCATATCGATACCGAAGCGCATGCGCAGCACCTTGGCTTCGCGCGGCGTCAGGCCCGAGAGCACCGACTGGGTCGCTTCCTTGAGGCCCTCGGTGGCGGCGGAATCCACCGGCGAATCGATGTTGGTGTCTTCGATAAAGTCGCCGAGGTGCGAATCCTCGTCATCGCCGATCGGCGTCTCCATGGAAATGGGTTCCTTGGCGATTTTGAGCACTTTGCGCACCTTGTCTTCCGGCATGTCCATGCGCTCGGCCAGTTCTTCCGGCGTGGGTTCACGGCCCATCTCCTGCAGCATCTGGCGCGAGATCCGATTGAGCTTGTTGATGGTCTCGATCATGTGCACCGGGATGCGGATGGTGCGCGCCT
>CBDTYI010000316.1:0-3429 GCA_965364565.1 uncultured Gammaproteobacteria bacterium
CGAGTTGAACATGTCCATGCGGTTGATCGCCTTGAGAAACGAGGTCTTACCGGCATTGGCCGGCCCGATGACGCCGAAAATCTCGTGCCGGCGCACCTCCAGGCTGACCCCTTCGAGGGCGACGTGACTACCGTAGCGGATGCTGAGGTTGTTGACCTCCAGGGTGGGCTGCGCACTCGGGTCCGGCGCGGCTCCGCCGGACTGCGCTGCGCCGCCGGGAGCGTTGCGTGCTGTGGCTACCATTTCTTGCGTGCTCGCAGGTACATGCGGAAAGCGATGGAAATACTGTTCATGATCAGCACCATGCCGATCAGCACCAGCGCCACGCCGAACGGCAGGTTCTCGGGCACGTTGGGAACCTGGGTGGCGACCACGAACAGGTGCAGCGACATGGCCATGGTCTGGTCGAAAATGCTCTGCGGCAGGAACGGCGTAAAGAACACCGCGCCGGTGAACATGATAGGCGCGGTCTCGCCGGTGGTGCGTGACACTTCCAGAATCACGCCGGTGAGAATGCCGCTGATGGCATTGGGCAGTACCACGCGGCGAATGGTTTGCCAGCGTGTCGCGCCCATGTTCCAGCAGGCTTCGCGGAACGCCGGCGGCACCGCCTGCAGCGACTCCCGGGTGGCGACGATGATTATTGGCAGGGTCATGATGGCCAGCGTCAGGCTGGCCGCCAGGATGCTGGTGCCGAAACCGAAAAAGATCACGAAGGCGCCGACACCGAACAGCGCGTGCACGATGGAGGGCACGCCGGCCAGATTGATGATCGCCAGATTGATGAGGCGTGTGAACCAGTTGTCCGCGGCGTATTCGCTCAGGTAGAGGGCCGCCGCCACCCCGATCGGCACCGAGATCAGCAGTGCCACGGTCACCAGCCACACCGTGCCGAACAGGGCGGGGAAGATGCCGCCGGCGGTCATGCCGTCGGTGGGCGCGGTGAACAGAAAATCGATGGACAGCGCCGAGCCGCCCTTGTGGACCAGCATGCCCAGAATGATCAGCACCGGCAGAATCAACAGCCCGGTCATCAGCATGAACAGGATGCGAAACAGGCGCTGGATCTTCTTGTTGCTTGCGTTGAGCTGTGTTTCAGCGAACATGGTCTTATCCTCGACGCACGCCGCGCACGATCAGGTCGGCGCTCATGTTGATGATGAAGGTGATCAGGAACAGGAAAATCCCGATGGTGAACAGTGCCTGGTAGTGATCCGAGCCTACTGCGGTTTCACCCAGCTCGGCGGCGATAGTCGCGGTCAGGGCGCGCACCGAATCAAAAATGCTGCCCGGAATATTGACCGAGTGTCCGGTTGCCATCAGCACCGCCATGGTTTCGCCGAAGCCGCGCCCGATACCCAGCAGCACGGCGCCGAGCAGGCCGTTCTTGGCGGCCGGCAGCACCACCTTGTAGATCACCTGCCAGCGGGTTGCACCCATGGCCTCGGCGGCTTCGCGGTAGCGGTCCGGTACCGCCTTGAGCGCGTCCTCGGCGATGGACGTCATGATGGGGGCGGTCATGAGGCCGAGAATAATGCCTGCATTGAGCACGTTCAGCCCGACCGGTACATCGAATATGTCGATGATGAGCGGGTTCATCAGCGTGAGTCCGATGAAGCCCCACACCACCGAGGGGATGGCCGCCAGCAGTTCCACCAGCACCTTCAGAAACTCGCGCGTCTTGCCGGTGGCGAACTCGCCGATGTAGATGGCGGCCCCCAGTGAGAAAGGAATGGAAACGATAAGGGCCAGGCCGGTGACGCTGGCGGTACCGGCCACCAGGGCCAGAATGCCGTATTCGGGGGCGTCCTCGTCGCTGGGTTCCCAGTAGGGCGACAGGAAGAACTCCCGGACGTCCATGGTGTTGAATATGAAGGCCACGCCTTCCTTGGTGATGAAGATGAATATCCCGACAATGAACACAATGGCCGAGATGCCGCCGATGAATACCAGCACCTGGACCAGCTTGTCCATATACCAGTCGAGGTTGCGTCGATCGAAATCAGTGGCGCTGTCGGTATCCATACAAGTTCAGCTCAACGGCTCATTGCGCGTCGCTGCCGCGCAGTAATTCCATCAGGTCGCTCACCTGGGTGGCGATCTGCCGGTAGATGGTCTCGATCTCTTCGGTGCTCAGGGTTTCGAGCTGGTCGTCGGCCACCGGCCCCACCTCCCATTCCAGGCCGGTGGTGTGGAAGGGCAGTTCCGGCACGTGGTCGCGCACCGGACCCTGCAGGCTCACGATGACGTGTTTTTCCGCCAGCTCGTAGTGGGTCAGATTCAGCGACTGCGGCTTGACGCCGGAGAGATCGATGCCGTGTTCGTCCATGAAGCGCAGCACGGCAGGGTTGAGCGCGGCACTCGGCTTGGAACCGGCACTGCTGTAATGCCCGCTCTCCGGGAAACTCTTACGTGCGATGGCCTCGGCCATCGGGCTCAGGCAGCAGTTGTGCTGGTCGACGAACAGAATGTTATACACCTTGGGCGCCTTGGTCTGTCCGGTCACCGCGAATACCGCCTCTTCGCACAGGTTCTTGGCCTGATCGGCGACCCGTTTCAGGTGCGTGAAGATGATGAACACCGCCAGGATGTTCTTGACTTTGTCCAGCTCACGGTTCGCCATCAACTCCGCATAGATCGCGTCCAGGTCGTATTCCATGTCGCGTTCCATGACCATGGTGGCCCGGGCGACGTCGGCGTTCAGCTCGTTGAAGGCGGTTACCGCCTGTTTCAGCATGCGCTGCGCTTCACTGCCGAAACGCTCCAGTTCGACAGCGATCTGGCCCTGTGGAGCTGCGGCCAGCTGCTCCGATACCCGCGCAATGGTGACCGCGTAGTCACCGATGCGCTCCAGGGCGATATTGGCGCGGATCACCGCCGACAGCAGGCGCAGGTGCCCGGCGCTGGGCAGGTGCAGGGCGATGAAGGCGTGACAGAGACGATCGATGTCGCGCATGGCGCGATTGACCGGGTGATCCGCCAGAATGGTCGCGGCGGCCAGTTTGTGATCGCCGGTCAGCAGGGCGTGGATGGCGTTATTGAGCCCCTCCATGACGCGCTCGGCCATGCTGGCCACATCCTTGCGGATTCGCACCAGATCCCGCTCCAGCCTTTCTTCGTAGTGGCTCATCCCTATCTCGCTCCGCGTAGTTGTTCTTGCCCGGCGTGGTCACTGGGGTACAGGCGCGCTGACCTGTCGCCGGTGTCAATGCCGCGCCGCTGGCGGAACCCGCCGGCGGCGTCAATCCTTATTCGCAGCTTACGCCGCGTACCGGGGCGTAGCCCTTCTTCACGATGATGCACTGGCCGGTGTCGCTCATCACCCAGTCCATATACTCCTTTATGTGGCCCTGCGGCTCACCGGCGGTGTACATAAACAGCGGGCGGGCGATCGGATAGCTGCGATCCGAGGCGGTCTCCTCGGACGGC
>CBDTYI010000317.1:0-3396 GCA_965364565.1 uncultured Gammaproteobacteria bacterium
GTAAGCCGGAAACTCCTGCAGGAAACCCTTCGCGCGCTCGGGGCTTGTGAACAGCACCAGCACATTGACGCCATCCTCGTTTTCCAGCGTCAGCGGGCTGGCCTTGGTGGAGCGCTGAAAGCCCTGTATCGGATTGGCCTCGTCTTCCACCGGCATGAAGATCTGCGAATCCAGCAGCTCTTCCATGAACACATTGCTGTCCAGTTTTCCCTGCTGAGCGGCGACCAGCTTGGTTTCCAGGTCGTTGTGGGCGTTGAATGTCGGTTCCATGGCGTATGCACGTACTGCGGTGTCGGAAGTCAAGCCTAAGTGTGCATAAGTTTGCAGGCTAAATAAATCACAGAGTTTCCGGGGTTAGTGCACTCGGCGTGCAGAATGAGCAGTGGCGGTCGCAAGAAAAAGGGCGGCATCGCTGCCGCCCTCGAGTTGGTCATGCCGGCGCAGACAACGCCGGGTTCCGCTGGCTTTCAGTGGTCATGGTGACCGATGCTCCCGGAGAAGAAGGCGGGACCCGCGCCCTGGGGCGGTTGTACCAGCGTCGGATCATAAGCCGGTACCGGCGGTTCTACCGCGGGCAGCGCCGGATCCGTCGAATCGACCGTGGCTATGCGGCCGATCGCGAAATCCTCTCCATACACCTTGTTGTCGTGTTCGTCCAACCAGCGGCGCAGGGCGTGTACCGGGTGCAGAAAGTTGTCCGGTGCGACCTGTTTCACGGTGGGGCCGGTAATGACCTGCTCAGTGTTAACCGGCGGCACCAGGCTCAGCGCACTGCGGTAATCGTCAACGTCATAGAGCGCGTAATACTGGAAGCCGGCACCGCCCCCGGTTCGGCACACTTCATCGAGTGGATTGCCGTGCCCGTAGCAGGAAGCGAATACGTAGCGCTTGCCGGGGTCCAGCGCCGCGCCGCCGATGGTGGTTTGCACAATGCGGCCGGTGGAACTGCTGAACGGGCGGTTATCCAGATCGATCTTCTGCGTCATGTTGGCCAGACCCAGGTACCAGCCACCGCGTTGCAGGAAGGGGTTGCGATCGAACACCGCGCCGAGGATGGTGTCGAGGCTGCGCTGCACGGATTGACCGGAGAACTCGGCGACGTTCACTGCCGGTGCGATGGGGAACCAGGTGTTCAGGTCGCGCAGGGTGATGATGCCGCAGTCCTCGCAGGCGTCCTTCGGCAGCACCGCGTTGCCGAAACGGAAGCCGTTGGCCATGGAAATGTCGACCGGGCTGACGCTGTCGGCCACCTCGCGGATGGCATCGGCGATGAAGTTGTTCAGAACGTCCTCCAGTACATGGTGGCGCAGCAGCAGGGTGTCGGTTTCACCGACCGGGGTGTCCAGGTCGTGGACCAGCTGCAGGCCGCGCTTGTCGGTCGGCTGGCAGTTCGCCGGGCTGGCCGGCGGAGTGCAGAAGCCGCCGGGCATGAAGGTATGGCGTTGCACCTCACCGTCCTCGCCGGCGACGAAAGGCTCCTCGATGGCGGCGACGAGCTCTGCCATGGCCTCGTTTTCACGCACCGAGGCATCAACCGGAATGGCTTCCCAGGTGAAATCGCTGACCTTGCCGCCGGCGACGCCGACGTCCAGGCGCCCGACATACATGTCGCGATTGGTCTCGACTACGATCGCCGCACCCCTGGCGAGCCGGCTGCGTTCGGCACCGCTCAGCGGCGCGCCGGGGGTGGTGCGGGTCACACCGTCTCTGTCGGCCAGTAGCGCACCCAGGGTGATTTCGTGGGTGTGGGCCGAGTACATCACATCGATGTCCTCGAAGCTCTGCGCGATCTTGAGGTTCTGCGCCAGGCCGAGTTCTGACTGCACCACGATGAGTTCGGCGCCTTTTGCTTTTACTTCCTCGATAATACCCGGCAGTTCTTCCACACCCTGAGTAAAGCGCAGTCCGATGTTGAAGGTATCGGCCTGCTGCGGCACGATGGCGGCGGTGATGCCGATGACCGCAATCGAAACGCCGTTGCGCTCGATCATCGTGTAGGCGTCCAGCACGCGATTGCGATTGGGTACCGGGGCGTCGTTGTACAGGTTGACGGCTACCACCGGAAACTGGGCTTTGATGATGCCGGCTCCGGGCGGCGTCGGGTTCGGTGCGGTGGCGGTATTCTCGGCACAGGCATAGCCGCTGTCCGCGTCGGTAAGGCCGGGGATTACGGGGATATCGTCACAGCCGATATAGCTGGACATCACCCGGATGTTCGGCGGCACGGTCGGAAACGGCGGCCGGCTGGCAAACCGGTTGCGGAACACCGCGGGACCATAACCGAAGTCCCAGTTGCCCGGGGTGAACACGTCGATGCCGAAGGCATTCATTGCCACCATCATGGCATCGCCAACGGTGAACAGGTTTTCGGCGCTGCCGTGGGTCAGGTCGCCGGCGGACAGGAGCACGGCCTGCGGATTGTCGGCCCGGATCTCGTCAACAACGGTTTTCAGGCGGGCCAGGCCACCGGCGCTGGGGACCAGGCGTTCGCCGCCGTCCGCATCCTTGAGCACCGCGGCATGCGGCACCAGGGTGCCGTGCAGGTCGCCCATCTCGATGAGCGTGACACGATTGTCAGCGGCCAGCGCCGGCTGACACAGCGCGGCGGCGGCAAGGCCCAGAGTCACAAGTGCCCGGCAACCGGGGCCGGGGCGTAGTTCTGCTTTCATGTTCTCCTCCTGCGGATGCGTTTCTTATCGATTCGATGGCCTGGTAACCAGCCATCACGGGCCCATGGCACCGATCTGCAGACTAGGGCGGCGCGCGGGTGGGAGATATAGGGAAAATCCTTAACGGCACTGAGTTGGAGCCTGATCGTGCCCGAGAATATTTCGAGGAAAGAAATATAACTGTCAGTTAAATATGTTTAAAAAAAGTATTTAACAGGGGCAGATCTAGGGCGTTAAAAGACCCAGGCGGATCGCCAGACGGGTGAGTTCGGCGGAATTGGACGCGCCCAGCTTCTGTTTCAGGCGCGTATTGTGGTGGCCGACCGTCTTGGGGCTCACGTTGAGCAGCTCGGCAATAGCGTTGACCGACTTGCCCTCGGCGCGCAGACGAAACACCTCGAACTCGCGCGGCGAAAGGCCGGCGATCAGACCGCTTTCCGCGGAGTCTTTGCGCTTGACCAGAAACGGAATCATTTCCTGGCCGATGAACGGTTCGCCACCCGCCACGCAGCGAACCGCTTCGATCATCACCCGTGAGGCGCTGCGTTTGGAGATATAGCCGAGGATGCCCAGGTCCAGTGCGCGATTCAGGAAGATCTCGTTTTCGTGCACGCTGAACACCAGTATTCGGGCGCTGTTGTCGCGCGCCAGTATGCGGCGGCTGGCATCCAGGCCGCCGCTGCCCGGCATGGTCAAATCCATGACCACCACCGAGGGGTGAAACTGA
>CBDTYI010000318.1:0-3370 GCA_965364565.1 uncultured Gammaproteobacteria bacterium
TACGGCGGTCATCATCCGCTACGAGGGTCCCAGGGGCGGGCCCGGTATGCAGGAGATGCTGAAGCCGACCATGAGCCTGAAAGCGCAAAAAGTGGACGACAGCTGCGCACTCATCACCGACGGGCGCTACTCCGGCGCCACCGCCGGTCTCTCGATCGGGCACGTTTCCCCGGAAGCGGCCAACGGCGGCGCACTGGCGCTGGTACAGGACGGCGACACCGTCGAAATCGATATTCCCGCCCGCAGTATCCATCTCGCCATCAGCGATGAGGAACTGGCGGCGCGGCGCGACGCCATGGAAGCACTGCCGGCGGGACAGGCATGGCAACCACAGGGAGAGCGCACACGGGTGGTGACGCGCGCACTCAAGGCCTACGCGGCCTTTGCCACGAGCGCCGATCGCGGCGGTTTCCGGGAGCTCTGAGGTAAACGGCCTATTCCGGCGGTGATCGGTAGGCGGACACTACCGGTTCGCCGCCGATCAGCGTCTCCACCGGCTGCATGAGCGCCTCGATATCGCGGATAAACACCTTGCCGTAGCTGATGCGGATCAGCCCGGCACGCTCCAGGCGCTTCATTTCCTGGCTCACCGCCTGCCGCGTTGCCCCAAGCATATGGGCCAGCGCCTCGTGTGAGACCGGCTGCACCAGAATATCTCCGTGGTCCTGGGTCTGGCCCGCGCTGTAGCCCAGCCGCGCCAGGGTGCGCGCGAGGCGCTGCCCGAGGCTGAGGGCATTGGCCTCCTCCGCTTGCATGTATATCAACCGCACACGATAGGCGAGCTGGCGATTGAGTTGCTGGGGTATCTCCGGATGGGCCTTGTACAGCCGGTCAAAATCCGCGCGTTTAAGAACCAGCACCTGGCTGTCCTCGACGGCAATGGCGGTGTTGAATCGAGGCAGGCCGTCGATCAGGCCGATCTCACCCAGGCAATCGCCGGGCAGCAGCTCGCCCATGGAAACTTCCTTGCCGGACTCCGTGAAATTGCAGATACGAACGCGACCGCTGTCTATCTGGTAGCAGGCATCCGGCGCTGCGCCGAGTTGGTACACGGATTCACCGGCCGCGACCTCCCGCGGCCGCATGGCGGCGAGCACGTTATCGCGAACCGATTCCGGCAGCTGCTGTATCCAGCCATGCAGACCCGGCAGTGCAAGCATGGGCAGTACCCCGAGGCAATCCTCTCTGGATTCTGCCGCAAACAGAGCGGCGCAAGAACCCCCTTGCCCTGGAAACCCGTCGGAATGGCATATCGGAAGCGGAGACCGGGCTAGTGCAACATCTGGATTATCTGCGACGAAACCGCATAATGCCGCGATGCAGCCGCCGACCCAGGAACCATCCAGCCAGACCACGCCCCGCCGGAACACCTGGCTGCGGCGAACCCTGGCGATATCGCGCAAGGAAGCTGTCGCCAGTGCGGTGATGACAGCAACCTGCGACAACTATCTCGGCGCCTTTGCGGTGGCGCTGCGCGCCTCACTGCTGCAGATGGGCTGGCTGTCTGCCCTGCCCCAGCTAAGCGGCGCCGCGTCACAGCTGCTGTCGGTCTGGCTGAGCCCCTATTTCTCTCGCCGCCTGGTGGTGGTAACCGGCGTCGTCATACAGGCGCTGGCGGTATTCGGGATGATGCTGGTCGCACTGCTGACACCGGCGAACAGCGTCGCCGCCCTGATCGGGCTCGCGGTGATCTACCAGGTCTGCGCCAATTTCGTCCAGCCGCAGTGGCGCGGCTGGATGGGCAGCGTGGTGCCACCCAGGCGGCGCGGTGCGTTCTTTGCCGGACGCACGCAGCTGACCATGCTCACGGTATTTGCCGTGTTCTCGGGTGGCGGAATCCTGCTGGGGCTATTCGAGCAACAGGGCATTGCCCTCAAGGGCTTTGCCGTGCTGTTTCTGCTGGCTGGTATAGGCCGAAGCGTATCAGCCTGGCACCTGTACCGGATGCACGACCCGGACCCGAGCCTGGAGGTGCCGCCGGGAAATTTTGTCGCCACGGTGCGGCGCATCCGCGACGCCTTTCGCCACCGCAGCTTCAGCCACTACAGCCTGTTTGTCGCCAGCATGCAATCTGCCGTGGCGGTTTCGGCCCCCTTCTTCAGCGTCTACATGCTGCGCGATCTGCAGTTCAGCTACTGGGAGTTCAGCATCAACACGGGAGTTTCCATCCTCACCCAGTTCTTTACCCTTGCTGCCTGGGGCCGGGTCTGCGACCGCTGGGGCAACCGCTTCGTGATGGTGACCTCGAGCCTGCTGCTGCCCGTCATCCCGGCGCTGTGGCTGGTGTCGACCGATTTCTACTACCTGTGCTTCGTACAGATGTTGTCCGGCATCGCCTGGGGCGGTTTCACCCTCAGCACCGCAAACTATATATACGACCTGCGCCCCCCCCGGGCCAATTTCGCCAGTTATGCCGCGGTACAATCCTCGCTGGGTGCCTGTGGCGTCTTCCTCGGCGCCCTGGCGGGCGGCGCCCTGGCAACCTTAATGGCGCAACATGCGCCCGCACTGCCAGACATCATCGAACCCACGCACCCGGTGGTGCTGATTTTCCTGACCTCGGCGGTCCTTCGCCTCGGCATCGTCTGCTGGTTCATTCCCCACCTGAAGGAGCTCAGGGTACGTGAGCACCCAGGGGTCATGCAGGTTATCTACCGGATTTCCCGGTTCACCCCCGGGGCCGGCGTGGTTCTGGACTGGCTCACGGTCAGCCGCAAGAAATCCTGATCCGCTTCCAGCGGGAACAGCAATGCGGTCGGCGGTCTAAACCATGCACTCGATCAGGCGCGGCCCGCGTGTCGCCATGGCGGCGCTGAATTCCGCCTCAAAGGCTTCAGCGCTGTCCACGCGGCTGCCGGCGACGCCCAGTGAAGCGGCCATCTGCTGGAAGTCCATGTCCGGATTGGACAGGTCCAGCATCGACAGGGTCTTGGCGTTGGGTTCTCCGGCACCGACACGCTGCAGTTCGATATTGAGGATGGCATAGCTGCGATTGTTGATCAGTACCACGGTGACATCCGCGTTTTCCCGGGCGATGCTCCACAGTGCCTGGAACGTATACATGGCGGAACCGTCCGCCTGCAGGGCCACGACCTTGCGGTCCGGACAGGCAAGCGCAGCGCCCAGGGCCAGCGGCAGACCCTGGCCGATTGCGCCGCCGGTCAGGGTCAGCCAATCGTGGGGTTCGGCGGTTTGCGTCTCTGCGTATACGCCAAGGCCGCAGGTGGCGCCCTCGTCGGACACCACCGCCTGCGCCGGCAGGTGTCGGCTGATGACCTGGCCAATGGCCTCCGGCGTCAACGGGCCGGTAACAGGATCGGGCACCTGCCTTGGTGTACGCGGCGCCTCCACGTTGTCGACGGTTATGGCT
>CBDTYI010000319.1:0-3365 GCA_965364565.1 uncultured Gammaproteobacteria bacterium
TGGAACCCTTCACTGGTACCGTCGCTATCCGGGGGCAGCCCGAGATCCAGGGTAATCACCGGCGGTCGGTGTTTTTCGAGTTCGCTGAGCGCCGCGGTCCGGTCACCGGCGATCAGTACTTCGTAGCCTTCGAAGCACCATTTGAGCTGTGTCTGCAGGCCGGGGTCATCTTCAACAACCAGCAATTTCCTTGAATTGGATGTCATCGGGCTTTCCGTTATTCGAGTTGTCGATATAATTTACACTACTTCTCGCTTCCTGGCTAATCGGAATCCGCATCCGGAAGGTCGTGCCCTGGCCGGTACGGCTCAATACCTCGACATCGCCCCCAAGCCCGCGAATATAGTCGCGTGTTTCATAAGCCCCTATTCCCATTCCGGAACTGCCCTTGGTGCTCTCGAAGGGTTTGAACAGGCGGTCACGCAGAAATGCCTCGTCCATACCGGCGCCGTTGTCCTGGACCTCGATAACCGCGTGGTCGTGCTGTTTGAATAACCTGACAATGACCATGCCGTCGTCCGGGGTTGCGTCCTGGGCATTGCGCACCACGTGCCCGATCACCGCGCCGAAACGGTCGCGGTCCGCGCTCACGTACAGGCCGGTCGCCTGGCAGTCGACCTTCGGCAGCGGAGAACCAGCGGCCATGGTCTGCGCCACTTCCTCCAGGACCTCGCAGACATCGACTTCGTCGCGTTTCTGGCTCGGGTCACGCCCGCTGCGCAGGTTGGTGAGCAGGCGGTTCATCTTGTTGACCGAGTTTTCGACGGTCTGAATCGCGTCTTCCATGAACTGGGGATTGTTCTTGTGGCGCGCCGCATTGGAAACCACCAGGGACAGCTGCGCGATCAGGTTCTTGAGGTCGTGCATGACATAGGCGGACAACCGGTTGCAAGCTTCGAATTCCTTGGCCTGCGACAGGGCCTGCGCAGCACCCAGCTGCGCCAGATGCACGGCCGACTGGCGGCCGAGGATACGCAACAGATCGTAGTCTTCCCAGTTCAGCGCATGCGCCACCTGCGGCCGGGCCAGCAGCACCATCCCCAGGAGGCGCTGGTGGAAGATCAGCGGCACGATCAGCCAGGCGTTCTCGATCCGCGCCAGACACTCGGGCAACGCCACATCGTTGTCGCCGCGCAGCGCGTAGCGGTGTTCATCGTAGTTGAAGATCCACTCGCGCTCTCGCAGCTGCCCCACCAGCGGGCTGTCGGCGCCCACAGAGCAGGCACTGGCGGGCACCGGCATCTGCCAGTTGGCGGCCAGTTCGTAGCGGTTACCGTCCCGGTGCAGCCACAACATGCCGCCGGGGCAATTGTGGATGTGGGCGATCGCCATGATGGTTCTCTCGCGCAGCTGTTCGTCGGGCTCCTGGGTGGTCAGCGCGCCGATAAAACGCAGCCACTCGTCGCGGTATTCGAACTTGTAATGGAAAAAGTGCTTGTTGATCAGAACGCGGAGACTGGCACGCAGCTGCGAGGAAAACAGCAGGATCAACAGCATCAGCACCGCACCGAACAGGAAGATCACCTGTGCGATGGTGCCCCAGGTTCCGCCGTACTCCCGAATCATATAACCGCCGGCCCCCATGGCCAGCAGGTACACCCCCGAGCCCAGCAGCGCAGCGGTATGGAACACCACCCGCCGCGAAACGAAGATATCCAGCGACCACTGCGGATCGCGCGCCGCGGCGACGCCGATAACGGGAACCACCAGTGCGTTGACAAAACCGCGCGCATTCCACAGCGACGGGTCGACGCCCTGAAACAGCAGGCCGTGAGAATAGAGGTAGAAATCGTAGGCGAAGATGGCACCGAGACCGAAACACAGGTACTTGACCGAGCGGCGCGAATCACCGCGCGTGTTGCGCATCAGCTGCTCGACCATCACCAGACCGGTAATCGCCATCACCAGGTAGGCCGCAAGCAGGAGGTCAATCCCAACCGCAGAAGGCAGCGATCTGCCCGAAGCCACCCGGTACAGGACCATCGTGGTCAACAGCACCGTGAAGCTCGCCAGCACCCGCATGGTGTTACGGTACAGGCGCGCAGCCTGAACCGGGTCGGTATAGGCCGAACTGAGCATACGCACCAGAAATGCCAGCAGCGCGAGGTCGCGCAGCGGCTCCAGCAGATAGGACAGCAGCAGGGAAATTCCGCTGCTGGCCGAGTAAGCCGTGACTGCCATCCATACGCTGCTGACCAGCGCCGCGAGCATGAGCGCATTCTTGTGCGGACGGCCACGTTTTCCGGTCATCAGCACCAGCGCCAGCGCCAGAAATACACCGGCCCCAGTCGCATAACTGATAATACCGATATTATGCATGCAGTTAGATTCCAGACGTTGTTATTGGAGCGGAACGCAGGCTCCCGACGTCGCCCCCCTTGTCGATACCGAAAACGGCTCGTGGCACGCTGCCTATCAGCCGGAACAGAAGTGCCAAATATAGACTAAGGCAAGGGTGGTCCGCCAGATATTACACGCATGCGCTGAGCGCAAGACACAGTCCTCGCCATAGCGAAAGCCGACGCAAACCCTCTATGCTCCTGTTTTTTAATTTTTTTCACAGATTGGCCGGAAACAGCGATATTGGGCAATTGTGTGGCAGGAAAAATTTGTCGGCAGGTTTTACCCCGATTAGCAAGGGACCCGCAACGACTGCGGGTCCCTGATCACGCAATATGGCGGCTGGTCAGAGAGACTCCAGGGTCGCGCGTGCTTCCTCGACACCTTGGTAACTGTAGTCGCCGTCCGTCGCCACGGTCAGATGCTCCTTGGCAGCCGCCTGGTCGCCGGCCTTGAAATGGGCCATACCCAGGTGATACTGGAAAATCGGAAACTGCGGCGCTTCCTCCACGACGCGCTTCAGAATCGGCAGCGCTTTCTCGTAGTCGCCCCTGCGGTAATAGACCCAGCCGGCCGTATCGAGAAACGCCGGCTGATTGGTTTTTTCCAGTTTTTCCGCCAGCTCCGCGGCCTTGTCGAGGCTGGCAGCATCGGTACGGTGGTCGGACAGCAGGGCAGCCAGGTTGTTTATGCTGATGGCGTTATCCGGCTGCTGCTGAAGGACTCTTTCGTAGAGCGAGATAGCGGCATCGTAGTCCTGTTGCCGTTCACGTACACCAGCCAATCCGATCAACAGCTGGACATTGTTCGGCACCGCATTTAGACCGCTATCAAAAGCGGCGGCTGCGCTGTCCAAGTTGCCCTGCGCCGCGCGCGCCTGAGCTAGCCGCGAATAAGCCTCTGAATCATCGGGAACGATCTCAATCTGCCGTGAAAAGGCTTTCTCGGCACTAGCCAGATCATTTTCATTAGCATAGATCAATCCGATGAGGCCGTTTGCTGACGGATGGTCCGGGTCCGCGTCG
>CBDTYI010000320.1:0-3345 GCA_965364565.1 uncultured Gammaproteobacteria bacterium
GGGTCCAGTTGCCGGTCCACGTATGCATGCAGTGTTGTCTCATCGATGTCGTCGTTGTTCACCATTACATCCTGTTCCTTAACCGCTGCCGGCCGTTGCTGTGGGGCACAAGCGGACTGCCAACCGGTCCGGGGCGCCGCCAGCCGCACTCCGCGTTTCCCCGTTTAGATGCCGGGCCGGGCGAGATTATTTCCCCCACCGATCTGTAATCCGTTCGGGAATAAAAGGCGTATGCAACATCTCTAGTGATCAACACCGGTCATTTTAGCTGCCGGTGTGAATAACTATGATCCCCAGATAGGAGATAAAGAATGGGAAACCTCACCAAGCCGCTGCACTGGTTGCTGCTCGCGGTAATGCTGCTGTTATCCGCCGCAGCTTCTGCAGAAGTTGCGGATGCCAAGCCATTTGCCGAGAAAAAAGTGGTCCTGCAAATCAGTGACGAGGACGCCTACAAGCAGACCCTGGTACTGAACGTGGCCAGCAATCTGATCAAGCATTACGGCCCGGACAAGGTGGACGTTGAAATTGTAGCGTTTGGACCCGGATTGCGGCTGCTGTTCGCGGACAATTCAAACTCGGGGCGCATCGATAGCCTGTCCACCGACAGCGGGGTGCGATTCAGCGCCTGTGACAACACCACCCGTAAAGTCACCCAGGTACTCGGCCATGCCCCCGAATTCAATTCGCACGCCGGGCACGTTGACGCCGGCGTGGTGCGCATTCTGGAACTCGTCGGACAGGGCTACACACTCATCAAACCGTGAAAATAATCGAAGCTACGCTACCATCTTGTGGGAGGACCAACATGAGAATCACTAAACTCGCTGTTGCCATGACGCTTGCCGCGGGCCTCACGGCGCCAACAGCACACGCCGCCAACTGGCTGCAGCTACAAGGCACCGAGCCGGCCGGTTCCACCGACCGGTTCAAGCTGTGGGGATTCATTCAGCCCCAGTATTCCTACACCGGAAACGAGAAGCTGAAGGCCGGTCCCTGGGCGGGACAAAAAGCCGTATTCAACCAGATCGCACCGGACCGCGACTCGAGCAACTCGTTTCAGATTCGCCGGGCACGCCTCGGTGTGCGCGGCACCAATTTCCCGCTCGACAGCCGGACCAACTATTTCCTGCTGGTGGAAGCCGGTCATAACGGGATAACCGAATTTGATTCGTCCGTCGCCATGACCGACGGCAGTGTCACCTTCAGTTACATTCCGTACGCTCGGGTTCGCGTCGGCCAGTTCAAATATCCGGGTTCGGAGGAAGGCCTGCAGGCGATTCATGTATTCGATTACATCAACTTCACCAACGTCACCGACCAGATGCTGCTGGAGCGTTTTCTGGACGGCGACGGATCGAATCCGAACGATTCCAACGGTCCCAACGGCTCGGTCGGCGCCTTCCGTGACATCGGCATCCAGGTTTTCGACTGGTTCAACGCCTTTGGCTGGGAACACAGCTATGCCGCCATGGTCGGCAACGGCAACGGACTCAACCGCACCGACAACAACAACGAGAAAGACGTGTACCTCTACTGGGCATCGGAAAAGGTCTTCGGTGGCAAGGGCCCGCGCCGCGAAGGCTGGAAACTGTTTGGCTGGCTGCAGGACGGCGAACGCACCCTGGAGTTTGTCAACGGGGTGGCGGGTGATCAGGACTTCGATCGCGAGCGCTGGGGGTTCGGTACCACCTTCCGCAAGGGCCCGTACCGTGCCGCCGCTGAATACATCGATGCCGATGGCATGATATTCAACGGCAGTGACGGCGGCGCCGTCCCCGGTTCCCTGAACAACGCGGGTACCGCGGTGGCCTCCCTGAACATCGCTCCAAACGGCAACTCGGAAGGTTACTACGTACACCTGGGCTATGCGGTCACGCCTAAGATCGAACTGGATCTGCGCTACGATTATCTCGACCGTCTCAGCAACGATGATAACGCGGAGCGCGAATTCACCACTTGGACCCTGGGTGCACAATACTTCTTCAACAAGAAGACCCGTGCCGTGTTGAACTATGAGTTCCGTGACCTGGAAGCCCCCGAGTTGTCCTCGTCCGCACCGCCCAACAAGATCGGCGACAGTATGGATGACCGGCTCTCGCTGCAGGTCCTGGCGATCTTCTAATTTCTCCTCCAAAAGCAGGGCCGATATTGGCCCTGCTTCTCTTTTCGCACTGTTCTCTCAAAGGAGCGTGAAGCGATGCGACTCGTATTGATGGCGCTGGCCGGCGCTGTACTGGCGGTATCCGCAGTGTCTGCCGATGACGGACTGATCAGCCTGAAAAGTGTCTACACTGTCGATCAAACCCTGGACCGCTTCGAGCGCGCCGCCCGGGACAAGGGCATGACGGTGTTTGCCCGTATCGACCATGCCGCGGGTGCTGCAAAGGTTGACCAGGAACTGCGGCCGACCGAGCTGCTGATTTTCGGTAACCCGAAGGCAGGCACGCCGCTGATGCAGAGCCGGCAGACGGTCGCCATCGACCTTCCTATGAAGGCGCTGGCGTGGGTGGACGGCGACGGGCAGGTCTGGCTGACCTATAACGATCCCGGCTATCTGGTGCAGCGCCACGCCATTACCGACCGTGACCCGCTGGTGGAAAAGATGCGCCGGGTGCTGGGTGAACTGAGCGCTGCAGCGACCGCCACTGTCCCTCAGGCGCCCGCCAACCTTCAGTAACGGCCGCGGGTGACTCGAACAGGCGCCTAGATTTCCGGCAACGCATCCACACGCACGTACGACCATCCTTCCTGCAGGCGTGCGACGATGTGATCGATGGCTTTCTTTTCGGTATCGATATTGTCTATTAGATGGGGTTCGATACCCTGCTTGCGGAGATTGGCAATCGCATTGGCGCAGGCCAGAAAGCGTATGTTGGGGTGTGCTTTCAGCAATGCGCCGATCTGGTCTTCATACGGAGACAGCCCGGTGCGCATCATGTCGAGACCGCCCGCGTTGGCGACCACCTCGACGCGACTATCCGGCGCCGGGTGCCGTTGCAGGAATCTGTCGGCATAGCTCAGTGCCGCGGCAAACTGTATCGGGTTTGCCTCGCTGATATGCAGCACAATGCGGTCGCTCTGCTGCTGCGAGCTCGCCAGGCTTGCCAGCTCGCTACGGTCCAGGTGCCGGCCGTAGTGGTAGCCGAGCGAACCGGCGGCAAGACCCAGCGCCAGCGCGGCGACCGAGGCGGCCAGCGCGCGGGAGAGTCTGTTCCCCACCGGCACGCCTGGCAGCGGCCTACGGCGCGATGGTGCCTGTGCCGACGCGAAGCCTACCTGCATCAGGTCCTTGGCCCGACGCAGCTGCTCGACCCGCTCGCGAACCGCTGGATCGCGCGCCAT
>CBDTYI010000321.1:0-3335 GCA_965364565.1 uncultured Gammaproteobacteria bacterium
ACACCCCGCTCGATGCGCCGCAGCGCGGACAGGCCGCAGTTGTGGGCGATATCCGTGGCCTTGCTGGACCAGGGCGAAATGGTCCCCAGTCGCGGCACCACCCAGAAGGAATGCAGTGTCTCGGCCGGCGGCGAGCTGAGCGGCGCCAGCAACTGCTCCAGGACTTCACGTTGTGCTTTGCCGAGTTCCTGCTCGAGCTCGACAAAATGCACGAAATGCGCACTCAGGTCGACGACGCCGGGGACCTCTCGCCGGATTCGTTCCAGTAGCTTCTGGATGCGGAAGCTCGAAAAGGCAGGCGCGCCGGGAAGTTGCAGCATGTATTTTCTCTGACTGATCGGAGGCCGACGAAAGCCCGCAATCATACTGGATGGCCCCGGGGTGGTACAGGTTCGCTAGACGACATCGCGCCAGGCGATACCGTTCTGCTGCTCCGCAACGCCGATATCGGCCGCGGCACAGTGCAGTACCTGGGCCAGGGCCGCGCGGGCCAGATCGACCCGGTTGTTCTTCTCGCTGAGATGCGCGGCGACCAGGTGCTGCAGCCGGCTGGTAACTATTTGTCCCAGCAAATCAGCCGCTTGCTGATTGCTCAAATGCCCGTAGCGGCCGCCCACGCGCTGCTGCAGACGCGCCGGGTAGGGGCCGCGGGCAAGCAGTTCCGGATCATGGTTACATTCCAGTATCAGGGCGTCGAGACCATCCAGCGCCTGGACCATATGCGCGGTAATACTGCCTGCATCGGTGAGCACGCCGAGACGTACCGCGCCGTCGGAAAATACGAACTGACAGGGTTCGCGCGCGTCGTGCGGCACGGGGTACGGCGCGATCTCGAGGTCGCCGATGCGAAAGGGCTGGTGGCTGCTGAAACAGTGCCAGGCCGCCACCTCACCGCCACGATGCACCGCCTCGGTGCCGGCCGTCATCCATACCGGGATGCCAAAGCGCCGCGAAAACCGCGCCACGCCCGAGATGTGATCGCTGTGCTCATGGGTGACCAGAATCGCGTCCACCTGCTGCGCGTCCAGGCCCAGCCGCGTCAGGCGTTTTTCTGTCTCGGCGCAGGAAAAACCGCAGTCCAGCAACACGCGGGTAGCGCCGGCTTCCACCAGCGTGGCATTACCGCGGCTGCCGCTTCCTAGGGACGCAAAGCGCATTGCAGGCCTAGCGCAGCTCCTCGTACAACAGTGTCAGAATACGTACCGCAGTGACCGACGTTTCCGGTTCGCCCGCGGCGTTGAGCACCACCACGCGGGTATTGGCGCCATCGTCGCTCAGCTTGATCTGGTAGGTGGCGACCTGCTCTTCGTCATCGTCGGACCAGAACGCCAGCTTGGACAGCACACCCTTCTTATCGGTTTTGAGCGGATCGTTGTAGCGCACGTAGTAGATTCCGGACGAGCGGTCGCGGTCCTGGACCGCGAAATCGACCCGATCGAGCGTGATACCGACGCTGCGCCAGGCGCGTGAGAAGCCCTCGTAGACAACCAGCACTGCCTCGCCGGACTCCTGCTGGATCAGCTGTGCGCGCTCCGGTGCCGGCTCCTTGGCCGCCAACTGCTGTTCAGCCTGTTGCGGCGCCACGCCCATGTAGATCATCAGCTTCTTCAGCATCTCGGATTCCAGCCCCGGGTCTCTGGGACGCGGCATCCAGACGTAGGTCTGGGTGCTCTCCGAGGCACCCTCGACCTGTTCCTCGAGACCCTGATGACTGATAAAGATCTCCGTGGTCCCGGGTTTCTCACCGATCTCCAGGCGCATGCGGTAGCGGTCCTGGTAGGCCGACGAATAGGCGCCCTCCCAGACGCGGCTGATAAGGCCGCGAATGACGCCTTGCGGAATGTAGTCGCGATTTTCCGCCCAGTCGGTTTCCAGAACCCCGAGAGCCGGATCTTCGCGCACCAGCAGGAAACCGTTTTCCAGCCAGAACTCGCGCGCTTTCGGCCACACCGCGCCCGGCTCGGCATCGACCACCAGCCAGGCACGATCGCGATCACGCTGCAGTTTCATACCCTCCTGGCCTGGCAGCACCGGCACGCTGCCGGTGCGGGCCAGCGTCTGGCGGGCGCTGGTGTAGCCGGACAAGGTGGTTTCGCCTTCAGGCACCACCAGCGCATCGCTGACACCGGTGCTGGTCAGATCCGGGGGCACCTCCAGCGACCGGGCTGTCTCGGCCTTCTTGTAATCCTTACTGTGATCGGGAAAAGCGTTGTCAAGCCAGCTGCAGGCGGTCAGCGACTGCAGCACCGCGGCAGTAAGCAGCACACGGCTCGCGAATAGAATTCGTTGCATAGTTCTCAGTTGAACCTCTTGTGTTTACGCGCCGGCGGCTTACAGCACGCCGGCCTGCCGCAGCGCATCGCGCACCTGGTCATGGTGTTGCTGGGCGAGTGGCGTCAGAGGCAAACGCAAACCGGGTGGAATCATACCCATCTCATGCAGCGCCCACTTCACCGGTATCGGGCTCGACTCTATGAAAAGATCCCGGTGCAGGGCCCGCAATGTCTGGTCTATCTGCTCGGCACGTGGCCGGTCTCCGGCCAGCGCGGCAGCGCACATCTCGTGCATTGCGCGCGGCGCCACGTTGGCAGTCACCGAAATGTCGCCCTTGGCGCCCAGCAATATCAACTCCATGGCGGTCGCGTCGTCGCCGCTGTACAGATCCAGCTGGTCGCCACAGAGTTCGAGGATCTGCCGGCCGCGCTCCAGCTTGCCGGTGGCTTCCTTGATACCCACTATATTGGATACCGGCGCCAGTCGCGCCACCGTTTCCGGCAGCAGGTCACAGGCGGTGCGCCCGGGCACATTGTAGAGGATCTGCGGCACCGGCACTGCGGCGGCAACCGCCTTGTAGTGCTGGTAGAGTCCCTCCTGGGTCGGCTTGTTGTAGTAGGGAGTCACCAGCAGACAGGCGTCCGCGCCCGCCTGCATACCGCAACGGGTCAGTTCGATGGCTTCCTGCGTTGCGTTGGCGCCGGTGCCGGCGATAACCGGCATGCGGCCCCTGACCAGCTCCACGATGCGGCGCAGCAGAGCGCAGTGCTCCTTTTCGTCCAGCGTGGCCGACTCGCCGGTGGTGCCGACGGCCACGATGGCATCAGTGCCGGCGCCAACGTGGAATTCGATCAGGGCTTCCAGACTGTCTTCATCCAATGCGCCATCTTCGCGCATGGGCGTCACCAGCGCCACCATACTGCCGTGAAACATGAAGGTCTCCGGAACGCAAAACAAAGCGCATGGTACTTTTACGGCCCGCCGGTGACAAGCTGGTCAGTCGCGGGCGGGGCCAGTATGCTAGTGTACCGAGTCACCCGTATTGACCCGTTCAGCGAGCC
>CBDTYI010000322.1:0-3331 GCA_965364565.1 uncultured Gammaproteobacteria bacterium
CGTTTACAAAGGCAAGATAACCCGGGTCGAGCCCAGCCTCGAAGCCGCTTTTGTCGACTACGGCGCCGAACGCCACGGCTTCCTGCCGCTGAAAGAGGTAGCGCGGATCTATTTCCGCGAAGGCGCCGGCGAGAGCGGTGGTCGCGTCACCATCAAGGAAGCCCTGCGCGAGGGGCAGGAAGTCATTGTCCAGGTCGAGAAGGAGGAACGCGGCAATAAAGGCGCCGCGCTGACCACCTTCATCAGTCTGGCCGGACGTTATCTGGTCCTGATGCCCAGCAATCCACGCGCCGGCGGCGTGTCGCGACGCATCGAGGGTGAAGACCGCAACATTGTGCGGGACGCCATGTCGGAGCTGGACTATCCGCCCGACATGGGGCTGATCGTGCGGACCGCCGGCGTCGGGCGCAATGCAGAGGAACTGCAATGGGACCTCGACTACCTGTTGCACCTGTGGAGCTCCATCGAAACGGCCGCCGGACAACGCCCCGCGCCGTTCCTCATCTACCAGGAAAGCAACGTCATTATCCGTGCCCTGCGCGACCACCTGCGCGGAGACATCGGCGAGATCCTGATCGACGATGCACGCGTGTTCCAGCGCGCTCAGGAATTCATGACCCAGGTCATGCCCCACAACCTGAACAAGCTGAAGCGTTACGACGACCCGGTACCGCTGTTCTCCCGTTATCAGATCGAAAGCCAGATTGAATCTGCATTCCAGCGTGAAGTGACGCTGCCATCGGGTGGCGCCATTGTCATCGACCACACCGAAGCGCTGATCTCCATCGATATAAACTCAGCGCGCGCCACCAAAGGCAGCGATATCGAGGAGACCGCGCTGCACACCAATCTCGAGGCAGCCGATGAGATAGCCCGTCAGCTGCGGCTGCGCGACATGGGCGGCCTGATCGTCATCGACTTCATCGATATGCAGCCCGCCAAACACCAGCGCGAAGTGGAAAACCGCCTGCGTGACGCCCTGCGGGTAGACCGCGCCCGGGTGCAGGTGGGACGCATTTCGCGCTTCGGTCTGCTGGAAATGTCACGCCAGCGGTTGCGCCCCTCACTCGGTGAGTCGAGTCAGATCGTGTGTCCGCGGTGCCGCGGCCAGGGCTCGGTGCGCGGTGTGGAATCCCTGGCGCTGTCGATTCTGCGCATCGTCGAAGAAGAGGCCATGAAAGACAAGACCGGGCGCGTGATAGCGCGCGTGCCGGTAGAAGTCGGCACCTACCTGCTGAATGAAAAACGCGACATCCTGTTCAATCTGGAACAGCGCCAAAAGCTCAGCGTTGCCCTGATTCCCAGCCCCAGTCTGGAAACGCCCCACTACGACTTCACCCGGGTCCGAGTCGACGAACTCGGCGGCGAACAGGGCGCCAGCAGTCACAAGCTGCTCGCGGCTGACCTCGAGGCCGAACAGCAGGCAGGGGAAGAGCTGATTGGCGGCAAAGCCAAGGTTACCGAAGCCGAAACACCCGCGGTTCAATCCATCGCACCGCAGGCGCCGGCACCGGTGGTGATTCGCGAGCCGGTTGCCGCGCCAGTGGCGCCCGGCCTGATCCGACGCCTGTGGGTATCGCTGTTCGGTAAAGGCGAAGAAGCTGCGCCGCCACAGGAACAGGCCCCCGAGAGCGCTGAGCGTCCCAGATCGACTGGCGCCAACCGCGGCAGAGACCGTGCGCGTACCCCGGGCGGCAGCCGGCGTCGCGGCAGCACGGCACGCCGCGGCGATACGGACAAACGCGGTGGGCAACGCCAGGCGCGCCGCCCGGCGTCGAACGGGGCCGGCGAAGTCAAAGACAGCAAGGCGGAAGCGGCACAAGCGACGGACGAGTCCGAGTCCAAGGCGGCCGAACCGCAGGCGGGCACCGAAAACCGCGCCGCTCAGGGCCGCCAGGGCGAGACCGGCCAACGCAGCGGTCAGCGGCGCGGACGGCGTGGTGGCAGGCGCCGCGGCAGCCAGCGTCGCAGCGCTGAGCAGGCTCAGGGACAAAGGGAATCAGCACCTGGAGAAGCGGCAAGCGGCGCGCCTCAGGAGCCGCAGACTGGCACGCCACCAGCAGCCGAATCCGCCGCACCGGCGCCCAAGCAAGCGAGCGTGACACCAATGCCGGAACGAAACACCCCCGCGCCGCAGCAGCCCAAGGAAAGCGAAACACCCGGCCAGCCGGCGGAGCCGAAACCGAAAAAAGCGCCGGATACCGCCGCCGATTCCAAGCCCACCGCTATCGGCGACGAATAGGCGCCGCAGCGTTCCCGCTGGCGCGGGAACGGCTTGTCGCAGTGCCGTGCAGCAGTCCGCTGTGTTGCCGGCGCGGCGGGTTCGCGGGTATCCTTCGGCAACGTGTACATGGATCGACCATCGATGTCTGGCACCGTCCGCAACCTGATTTTCGCTCTGCTGCTGGTACTGGGTCAGTCCGGCCTGGTGCTGCATCAGCTCGATTTCGACCAGCATGCCGACAGCGGCGCCTGCGCAGTCTGTCTGGCAGCGCACGGCCTCGATCATGCCATCTCCGCACACCTCACGGCGCTGCTGCCGGTGCGCGCTGCAGAATTGCCCGTCGCAGCTGTCGCTGCCAGCCCGGTGTTCCCTGCTCCCGCCTTTCATCTGGCCCGCTCTCCCCCTGCCCTCACAGCCCTGAGCTGAAGTTTCCCAACCCGAATCTTCGCAGCGCATGCCGTGCTTTGGCGGCATGCACAGCTGTATGAGGTGTACCTATGAGTAAGCGTATTGTCGCGACCGCGCTCGGCGCGGCGCTGTTGATGCCGGGCCTTGCGGTCGGCGAATCGAGCGAGGAAATCACTGCCATCCGGCGCGAACTGGAGAGCATGCGCGAAGCCTACGAGGCGCGCCTGCGTGAACTCGAGGCGCGCCTGGAACAGGCGGAATCGCGTGCCCGGGAGCAGGCTACTGCTGCCTCGTCCACGCAGCAGGCGCCGCAGGCGAGTTACGACTCCGGCGCGAACCGTTTCAATCCTGCCCTGTCGGTGATACTGCAGGGCTCGCTGAACAGCTATTCTCAGAACCCGGACGACTATGCCCTGCCCGGCTTCCAGCTCGGTGGCGAAGCCGGCCTGCCGGCCGAAGGCTTCACGCTCGACGAAACCGAAATTATTGCCTCGGCCAACGTCGATCACCTGTTCGCCGCACAAACCACCATTGCCCTGCACGACGACGGCGATGAAACCGAAATCGAGCTGGAGGAAGCTTACGTTGACCCGCTCGCCCTCCCCGTCGGTCTCGGTGGACGCTTCGGCCGCTTCTATTCTGACATCGGCTATCTCAACCGCTTTCATCCCCACGCCTGGGATTTCCGCGACAACCCGC
>CBDTYI010000323.1:0-3319 GCA_965364565.1 uncultured Gammaproteobacteria bacterium
AGATGGGACCGAGATCACCGTTGTCGTCGGCCCATTCATCCCAGATGCTGACACCGTTGTCGCGCAGGTACGCGACATTGGTATCCCCCCTGAGAAACCACAAGAGCTCGTGAATGATGGAACGCAGATGCAGTTTCTTGGTGGTAACCAGCGGGAACCCCGCGCCCAGATCGAAACGCATCTGGTGGCCGAACACGCTCAGCGTGCCGGTGCCGGTGCGGTCTTCCTTACGCACCCCCTGGTCCAGCACGCGCCGCATCAGATCCAGATATTGCTTCACTCCTCACCTCGTCTTCTGTAGGCCAGGGCCAGCAACAGCACCCCGAATACAATCATGGGCGCGGACAGCAGGTGCCCCATGGTGAGCCATTGCATGGCGAGATAACCGATATGTGCGTCGGGCTCGCGAACGAACTCCACACCGAAACGGAATACCCCGTAGCAGAGCAGGAACATACCGGAAACGGCGCGTGTCGGCCGCGGTTTCGATGAATAGAGCCACAGCACCAGAAACAGCACCAGACCCTCGAGCAGCGCCTCGTAGAGCATGGACGGATGGCGCGGCTGGTTGTCGACAAACGGAAACACCATGCCCCACGGCAGGTCCGTGGGCGCCCCCCACAGTTCGCCGTTGATGAAATTGCCGATCCGCCCGGCGCCCAGGCCGATCGGCACGAAGGGCGCCATGAAGTCGGTGACCTGGAAAAAACTGCGCCCGGTCTTGCGCCCGTACAGCCACATGGCCAGCAGCACGCCGAGCAGACCACCATGGAACGACATGCCACCCTGCCAGACCCGCAACAGCATCAGCGGGTCTTCCAGAAACAGGCCGAAATTATAGAACAGGATGTAGCCGACACGGCCGCCCAGAATCACCCCCAGCGCCACGTAGAACAGCAGATCACCGATCTCGGTGGTCTGCCAGCCGGACTCCGGTTGGCGGGCGCGCACCACGCCCAGCCACCAGCCACCGACAAAGCCGATCAGATACATCAGACCGTACCAGTGGATGGCCACCGGCCCCAGGGAAACGGCAACAGGGTCGATTTCGGGATAGGTCAGCATAACGGTTTAACCAGGCAAGACACGACAGAACAGCGCTTTCAGATAACTGGTTTCGGCAATCGCCGGGTGCACCGGGTGGTCGGGCGCCTGATGCCCGCGCTCCAGCAACTGCAGGTTGCGATCCAGATGACGGGAGCAGTGCAGCAACAGCTTCTGCAGCTGTGACTCCGCCAGGTGGTGCGAGCAGGAGGCCGACACGAGAATCCCGTCGCGATCCAGCAGCTGCATACCCAGCTGGTTGAGGCGATAGTAGGCCTGCTCGCCGGCCTTGGCGTCCTTCTTGCGTTTGATGAACGCCGGCGGATCGAGCACCACCACATCGAACTTCTCCTGGGCACCGCGCAGCTCGGCAAGGGCCTCGAAGGCATCGCCCTGCAGCGTCGCCACGCGCGCGCTGAAACCGTTGGCCGCCGCATTGGCATGGATGTGCGCGAGCGCGGTTTCCGACGCATCCACGCACAGCACTTCGCCGGCACCGCCCGCCGCCGCGTGCAGCCCCCAGGCCCCCACATAGCTGAACACGTCCAGCACCCGCTTGCCGGACACATAGTTGCGCAGCCGTGCACGGTTCATGCGCTGATCATAGAACCAGCCGGTCTTCTGGCCCTGCGACAGGGACACGGAAAACTGCAATCCGTGCTCCGCGACGGACACCTGCTCCGGGACCTCGCCGACGCTGTCCTGATATAGATCCAGCCCTTCGAGCTGGCGCACTGCGCTGTCGGCACGCAGCACGATGCCGGCCGGGCGCAGCACCTTGTGCAGCGCCTCCACAATCTGGTCCCGTACCGCTTCCATACCTGCAGTCGTACACTGCACTACGCACACATCGCCGTAGCGGTCGATCACCAGGCCCGGCAACTGGTCGGCCTCGCCGTAGACCAGACGGTAATAAGGGACCTCAAAAAGCCGCTCGCGCAGCGCCAGCGCGATGTTGAGCCGGTGCACCAGCAGCGAGCGGTCGAGCACATGGCGCGGATCGCGGCTCACCAGCCGCGCGCAGATCAGCGAGTTCGGATTCACATAGCCGTTGCCCAGCCGCTTGCCGTTGTGCGCCAGCAGCTGGACCTGCTGACCCGGCTGAAACCCGCTCAGGGGCGTGGCAGCGGTGTCCACTTCGTTGCTGTAGACCCACAGGTGGCCGGCACGGATACGCCGTTCCTCGTTCTTTTTCAGCTGCAGCGATGCAAGCGGCAACGACTCGGTCAATGCGGTTATCCTGGGCCCGGCCTGACAAAAAACCGAAGCTTACGCGTTCCCCGGCAGGGCGTCGACCCAGTGCGGCTCAGCACGCAGGCGGGCCGCCGGCCACAGCACCAGGCTGCCCCCCCGGTAGGGCTGCAACCGCAGCTCCGCGGGAACCTCCGGCTGAGAGGTCTTGTAATTGACCAGCAGGTAGCCATCGGGGTTGGCCTCCAGCCACGCCCGCAGCTGGGCGCGCGCCTGGAGCGGCTCGATGCGCTGCCGCAGCCGGCCGAGAAAATGGAACTGGCCGTGATACTTGCCCAGCCAGGCGACGGCGCGACCGTCGGTCTGCAAGGCGGACAGACTCTGGCTCACGGCGGTCAGGTCATAGGCGGGCCGGGCCGGCTCCACCAGTGCCAGCGTGACCACCGCGCTCCACAGCAGCGCGCCCAGCGCTGCGGCGCGCACCAGCGCGGCCAGCGGGAGGCGCAGGAACAGGAACAACCCGCCCCACGCGAGCAGCGCCAGCCCCCACAGCGGCTGGACCCGGGCCAGCCACTCCGGTTCGGTCGGCAGCCAGGGCAGCAGCGCCAGCAGCACGCCGGTGGGCATCAGGAAAACCGCCACAAACGCGGCGCGATAGCGCTGCCCTTCGCGCCTGGCCGTCAGCAGCCAGTGGCCGAACAGCGCGGCAATCAGAGGAAACAGCGGCAACAGGTACTTGCCCTGTTTGCCGCTGATGACGCTGAACGCCAGCAGCGCCGGTACCAGGACGGCGAGGCAGAAACGCGTACCCGGGTCGCCCACGCGCACCCCGCGCGCGGCTCTCCACAGCTGTGGCCACAGCAGCCACGGCAGCCACATCAGGGGCAGCCACAGCAGGTAGCTCCACCAGGCACTGCGGTGCGCGAAGGACTCCAGTACCCGGCCGGCCGACTGTCCCCAGAAAATCGCCTCGCGGTAGGCATCGCCGCCAGCCAGGCCTGCCGGTACCGCCCAGGCGAGCGCGATCGCCGCTCCCCCCGCCAGCGCGAGCAGCCCGCCCAGGTACCAGCGCGGCCAGCCCTGC
>CBDTYI010000324.1:0-3274 GCA_965364565.1 uncultured Gammaproteobacteria bacterium
GTCTGCAGCCCATGAGCGAAACCAGCCTGCGGCTCGACCCGACGGCGCCGCAGGCGGCGATCTGCGCGGCGATCATGCGCGCACCGGAGCGCTGAGGCAGCGTGCGCCGGGTACTGTCACTGGCCGCCGGGCTGCTGACCGTGGTATCGACACCTCTGGCGATGGCTTCCCCGACGTCATTCGAGCAGTTGATCGCGGAGCTCGACGGCCTGCGCGCCGAATACGGGGTCGCCGGCTTCGCGCTCACCGTGCTGTCCGGCGAGCACGGCCTGCAGACCGGCAGTGGCGGCGTGGCCGATCGCGACAGCGGACGCCCGGTCACCCCCGATACCCTGTTTCGCATCGGATCCATTACCAAGACCTTCAACGCCCTGGCCGTGATGCTGCTGGTGGAGCAGGGACGCCTCGATCTGGACGCACCGCTTGTCAAGCTGGTGCCCGATGCGCCGCTCGACAATCCCTGGGCCGATGCGTACCCGGTGCGGGTCGCGCATCTGCTCGAGCACAGCTCGGGGCTGCTCGATATGACGCGCGAAGAGTTCGATCACAACGAACCGTTTCCCAGTCTGGAGGCCGCCTTCGCCTTTCGTCCGCAGGCGCGCGTGGTGCAGTGGCCGCCGGGTCTGCACCCGGTGTATTCCAACGCCAACGCCGGACTGGTCGGGCTGGTCATCGAGCGCGTCAGCGGGCAGGGCTACGCGGGCTTCATCCGCGAGCGGCTGCTGCGGCCCATGGGCATGCGCTCGGCGGGTCTGGTCGATGATGCGGCCACGCGCCGGCGACTCGCCACCGGCTACGACACCGACGGCGAGACGCCTATACCGTACTGGCACATGATCTTTCCGCCGCTCGGGGCCATCAACGCCACGCCGCGCGAAATGGGCGCGCTGCTGGAGCTGTTCCTGCGTCGCGGGCGGATCGGCGGCACGCGCCTGCTGCAAGCGGCCTCAATCGAACGCATGGAACGACCCGCCACCACCCTGGGCGCGCGACACGGTCTCACCTACGGCTACGGTCCGGGACTGCGCCAGTCGCTGCACAAGGGCTGGCGCTGGTACGGCCACGGGGGCGACGGCGATGGCTACCTGTCCTACTTCGGCTACCACCGGCAAGCCAACGCGGGGTTCTTTCTGACCATCAACGCCTTCAAGCAGGACGCCCTCAATGCTATGAAGGCCCGCGTGCAGGAGCACCTCACCCGCGGCCTGTCACAGCCGCGACCGGCCGCGTCGAACATCGCTCCCGCTACCCTGGGTCGGCTCACCGGCACCTATGTGGCGGTCACCCGTCGCTTCGACTGGCAGGACCCCGCGGAGCTGGAGCAGGATCGCTTGCAGGTGGTGCTGGAAGACGGTGCACTGTACACGCGCTCGGCGAACGGCCGCCGCCCGTTGATCCCCGTTGGCGCGCAGCTGCTGCGTCGCGAGGGGCAGCCGCTGGCCACCATCGCCATCGCCGCGCAGGACGGCGAGCTGTACCTGCAGGCCGGGTTCGGCAACTATCGCCGCGTGGGGTATGAAAAGAGTGCAGAAGGTGGTGGAGGGAATAAATAATATTCCGCTCCCTTTCTTGCTCTGCTTCCGTCATCGGGAGAAAAGAAACAGCAGGGTGGCGCCACCACAGGCGAGACCGAGGACGATATGCAGCCAGGCATGCCCATACGCCGCAGCGCCAGCGACGCGGATGTGCCGACTGTGCGCCAAAGTGTCCTTCTGTAAGCCGGCGCGCCGGCGGCCCAGGTACAGCAATCCGCCCAGGATGTCTGGCCAGGCGCCGGGGTGGTGGGGGTTTACCACCGTCATGTGACCGCGAGCCAGGCCGCGGAGTCCGGTCACCAGGAAGAACAGGGTGAGTCCTCCGGTGAGGGTGACAACCACTAACTCGTTTGCAGCCATTGCCAGGGATTGCCTCGATCAGACCCGGTGGGACTCAGTTGTTGCAGGCGCCCAAATCCTCTGGCTCTATGACTCGTGCTGCCGCAGTGGCCGAGGGTTTCTCGCTGATGATGACGTTATAGATGTCATCAACATAACTGACGTCGACGTCATAGCGCTGGCCATAGCGGGGGGTGAATACTGTGTCGTAACGGGTGACACTGCTGGAACTGGCCAGAAAGGAAGCACTGTTAAACCTGAACACCAGGTAACTGGGCGTGTCCGGGGGCAGTCCCACGGAGACGGCAGAGGCATTCAGCTCTAGGGTTCCTGCATAATCGGTGCGGCACTCCGGGCCAACGCTGTATATGTCCAGCGATACCCTGGTGCTTGAAAGGATGGAGCCCGAATCGGCTCTGGTGTGGATATCCAGATTCCGCGCCGGATTACCCGGATAGGGTTTCAAACCGGAACATCCGCCGAGCAGAGTGCAGCAGCAGAACAACACGGCCTGGAGAGGGAAATGGCATTTCATCTCGCGGTCCCGGGCTGTCCGGTTACTTGGTCATATCCGGGCAACCGAGGTTCTCACCCGTCGCCCATCCCTTGACGGCGGTGATCACGGCCTGGTGCCCGATCGAAGGACGATACATGTCGATCTGCGTGGTGTTTTCGTCCAAACGCCTGGCGTCTGCGACCATGAGGTAGTAGCCCTTCTCCGGCATCTCCGAGACTGCCATGACCCCCTGTTCATGCTCGAACTGCAGGTGCAGTTCAGCCGTGTTCTCTGAGACCAGCACAGTCGGCGTGTATCGGGTTACCACCACGTGGTGATACATGTAACCCGATTCGGTCATCCGGATTCTCTGGTCCAGACACTTGTATGCCTGCTTCTTCAAGGTGCTGGCAACATCATCGAAGCGACGGTTGACCGTGAACGACTCGTGCTCGCCAAACGTCGCTCCCGGTGCCACGTTGCGGAACTCCTGAGCGGTTTGCGGGTGATGTACTGCACAGCCGGCGACCAGGGCCGCGGCAACAAGCGTGCTGGGTATTAATCGGTTTGGCATTGTGGCCCCCCGTTATCAGTCAGTCCAGGTCATAGTTCGGCGTGTATACCCCTAATAATAAATGCCTTAGCGGCACCAGCCGGGTCTGACTGAACATCGATGTAGGAGCCACGCGGCACGTCGCGGGCCGGTAAACGGGGGGCTTCAAACCCATGTTCTTGAACCCCTCTTGCAATAGAAGCAGCAACCCTCGTCACTGCGCAGGACCTGCTGCGTACCGGCGGGAAAGCGCAGCCAGGTGCCGGCTGCGTATTGCGCGGCGTCATCCTGGAAGCTGCCCTCCAGGAGCAGTATCTCCTTACCGCGGAAGGCTTCCTGGCAATGTGGGAT
>CBDTYI010000325.1:0-3243 GCA_965364565.1 uncultured Gammaproteobacteria bacterium
GCCAGGGCTTTCTGTATGGATTTGGTCTGGGTGGCGAGGCGGTAGCGCAGCGAATGTCGCCGCAGGCGCGTGAACTCCTCGCCGATATCGCCGAGGTCACCCGGCTGGATACCGTGACCGTCAGCGACAGCAAAGAGAACCAATCGGCTTTGATCGAGATCGAAGAGTATTTGCGGGTTGGCGCTGTGCTGATTCGCGACGACTTGGACCACAGGCGACGACAAGATGAGACACAGACACCGTAGGCCGCCGTTGCCCGGCCGCGCAGCGATTGAGGACTTTTGAGGATGCAGGCTGCGGAGTTCAAGCGCCGCCGGCGTCAGCTGATGGGCATGATGGGTGCGGGCAGCATCGCCATCCTGCCGACCGGCAGCGAGGCGGTGCGCAATCGTGATGTCCACTTCCCGTTCCGCCCCGACAGTGATTTCTATTACCTCACCGGTTTCGCCGAGCCCGAGGCCGTGCTGGTGCTGGTACCCGGCCGCCGACAGGGCGAATACATCTTGTTCTGCCGCGAGAAAGACGCGGCCAAAGAGATCTGGGACGGCTATCGAGCAGGTCTGGAGGGCGCTGTCGCAGATTTCGACGCCGACGACGCGTTTCCGATTTCCGACCTCGACGACATTCTTCCCGGGCTGATGGAGGAACGCGAACGGGTTTTCTTTGCAATGGGATCGGACCCGGCGTTCGACAAGCGGGTGTCTGATTGGGTGAGCCAGGTGCGCTCGCGGGCGCGTGCCGGCGTGCACGGGCCGATCGAGTTCCTCGCGCTCGATCACTACCTGCATGACATGCGGCTTTACAAGAGCCGCAGCGAGATTGCGGCCATGCGGCGTGCCGCGCGCATCTCTGCGCAGGCGCACACCGAACTGATGATGCGTTGTGAACCCGGCATGCACGAGTATCAGCTTGCCTCGCTGTTCAGTCACCACTGCCAGATGAAGGGCGCCACCCAACTGGCCTATCCGTCGATCATCGGTGGCGGCAACAATGGCTGTGTGCTGCACTATGTAGAAAACAGTGCGCCGCTGGAAGATGGCGACCTGGTGTTGATCGATGCCGGTTGCGAAGTCGAGGGTTATGCCTCCGACGTCACGCGCACCTTTCCGGTCAACGGCAAGTATTCCAGTGCCCAGCGCGCGCTATACGATCTCGTGCTGCAGGCCCAGTTGGCGGCGATCGACAAGGTACGCCCCGGTAATCACTGGAACGATCCGCACGAGGCAGCAGTCAGGGTGCTCACCAAGGGGCTGCTCAAGTTGGGTCTGCTGCGTGGCACGTTGAGCAAGGCACTGAAGGAGAAGTCGTATACGCGCTTTTACATGCACCGCACCGGGCACTGGCTGGGCATGGACGTGCACGATGTCGGCGACTACAAGGTCGGCGAAGAATGGCGGGTGCTGGAGCCGGGCATGGTGCTGACCGTGGAGCCGGGTCTGTATATCGCCGGCGGCAGCAAGGGGGTGGCGCGCAAATGGTGGAACATCGGCGTGCGCATCGAGGATGACGTGCTGGTGACCCGCGACGGCTGCGACGTGCTCAGTAAGAACGTGCCCAAGACGGTGGACGAGATCGAAGCGCTGATGGTGTGAGCGGTGAAAACATAGCCACGGAAAACATTGGCCACGGAAAACACGGAAAGCACCGAAACCAAGAAAATAAAACCGGCCACGGAAAACACGGAAAGCACGGAAAAAGACCAAATAGAATTTCGTAATGGTTTCGCGTGTTGTGACGGTTAGGTGACGGGTCACGACTTTGCGTTTCTGCACAACTATTCACGACGGTTTAACACTTACCGGGCAGCTGGTAGGTTGGGCTGAACGTAGTGAAGCCCAACGGAGGGGCAACGTCGGGCTTCGCAAGCTCAGCCCAACCTACGGCTTTGGGGGTTTTTGGGGTTTTGTCCGTGCGTTCCGTGTTTTCCGTGGCTAATATAACTCCATGGACTACGACTCGGATGTTCTGATCGTCGGCGGCGGTCTGGTCGGTGCCAGCCTGGCCCTGGCGCTGGGCAGGGCCGGTCTGCGGGTTACGGTAGTCGAAGCGCACGCCTTCAGGATCGACCAGCAGCCCAACTACGACGAGCGCAGTATCGCTCTGGCGCAGGGTTCGCAGCGCATCTTCTCCGGTCTCGGGCTGTGGGACCAGCTGGCCGACCAGGTGTGCCCGATTCACACCATTCACGTCTCGGACCGCGGGCGCTTCGGTTTCACCCGGCTGCGACGCGAGGAGGAGGGTGTGCCGGCGCTCGGCTACGTTGTCAGTGCCCGGGTGCTCGGCAATACCCTGATTGGAGCACTCGAGCCTGTGGCCGTTGTGGAGCTGCTGGCGCCGGCGCAGCTGCTGGATTTTCAGGTCAACGGCAGCCAGGTCACGGCCGAGCTGGAGGTCGATGGCACCGGCGTGACGCACCATACGCGGCTGCTGGTGGCGGCCGACGGCGCCCATTCTTCGGTGCGCGAACGGCTGGGTATTGCCACCCGGCAATGGGACTACCAGCAGACCGCGGTGATCGCCAATGTCACGCCCGAACGCGAGCATCATAACGTTGCCTACGAGCGTTTTACCGACACCGGCCCCATGGCGTTGCTCCCGATGCAGGGCAATCACTGCGCGCTGGTGTGGACGGTGCGCTCCCGGCAGGCCGAAGAAATTCTGGCGCTGAGCGATACGGAATTCCTGGCGCGCCTGCAGCAACGCTTCGGCAACCGTCTCGGCCGTTTCCTGAAAGCCGGTCAGCGCCACGCCTATCGCCTGCAACTGCTGCGTGCCCGCGAATCGATTCGCCCGCGCCTGGCGCTGATCGGCAATGCCGTACACACCCTGCACCCGGTGGCGGGCCAGGGCTTCAATCTGGGGCTGCGCGATGTGGCGGCGCTGGCCGAGGTGGTCATCGACGCGCGGCGCAGCGGGGTGGATATCGGTTCTGCTGCGGTGCTGGAGCGGTATGCCGAATGGCGACAGGCCGATCAGCGCCGCGTGGTCGCGTTCACCGACGGCATGGTGAGAATCTTCAGCCAGCCGCTGCCGCCGGTCGCCTGGCTGCGTGATGCCGGCATGCTGGCGCTGGACCTGTGCCCGCCCGCGAAACGCTGGTTCGGGCGCCTGACCATGGGGCGCGCCGGACGCCTGCCGCGCCTGGCGCGCGGCCTGGAGCTTTAGCGTCCCCGAGAGGGGATCCGGAAACCCCGCCTTTAAGCGGCGCAGATGAGTAGGTTGGTGCTGAGCGTAGCGAAGCCC
>CBDTYI010000326.1:0-3239 GCA_965364565.1 uncultured Gammaproteobacteria bacterium
TTTGCGAAAACCACAGCGGCACAGATCCCGGTCGACGGCGGCAACGAACGGGTTATCTGAGAAAGCTTCGATTAACTGGCATTGTCGTGCGTGCAGGGATGGAGAGGCCAAGACGGTGCGTGGAGTCAGGATCGGCTAACACCTTGTTCCATTCCAGGCACCCTGCAATGCAGCAGCAATCTCCAAGTGGCTGAAGATAAAACGAGTCGCGCAATCCGGTTCGTCTGACCTGCGTGACCGCCGTTATTTTGACGGCGCTCCCTTTTTCATGGTAATCTAACCCAAAGACAACAAAAACGCGCGAAGCCCCGTTCGATAGGCGTGGCCACGTGCTGAGAAAATTACAAGCTTTCTTGTTGAGCGGGGAATCGATGTACACAACACATTTTTTGCGGACCCGGTTCTCCGGGATCGTGGCTACCTTGTTATCTGCAGCACTGTTATTCGGGAATGCCGCCGCTGCGCCCATCACCTTCACCCATTCGGGTACAGGCAGCGGTGCAGTTGGTTCACTCAATTTTACGAATGCCGATTTTGTAATTACGGCGGTGGGCCATACCGATAACAGGGAGTCCTTTGCTTTCGGGGCTTCCATTGCACACGATACGGCGTCGATAGACATAACTGGTGTGGGCATCTTTACCTTCGTTACCGGAACGCGGACCTTTGTCAATAATGACAAAGACACGGTAGGTTTCTCACAGACAGATGGCGGTGACCTTTTTAACGGGCCGGTAAATGCGGCATTCTCTACCTGGGGTCTGGATACATCCATTGGACCCATAATGGGCTCTGGCGAGCTGTTGCAGTGGGACGACATCTACCAGCCTCAGGTTTTCACGGATGCTGGCAGGATATATTTTACAAATGCTCTCGCAGTACCCGTTACCTTCCAGGCGGCTGTAGTCCCAGTTCCCGCTGCCGTCTGGTTATTTGGATCCGGGCTGCTGGGACTGATCGGAATAAGTACGCGCGGCAACCCGGCTTAACTGCTGCTTGGGTGGGCACAGCAATCATCGAATCGATAACGGTTACAGACCGGCACGGTCACGGCTGTAGCAACGAAATTCGCTCTTGACCTCGCGTCCTTCGCGGTGAACGTTCCTATACCGGGACCGGAGCAACTCGGCGGCCACCAACTCTTACCCCCGGGCTCAGCCAGCGAAACGCACACGAATCAGCGCGCCACCCAGGCTGCTGCAACCGATATCCAGCACGCCACCATAAACAGCGATTATTTCACGAGCGATGCTGAGACCGATGCCATGGCCGGGAACGGTTTCGTCCATGCGTTTGCCGCGTTGCAGGACGATGACGATCATCTGCGGGTCAATACCCTGCCCGTCGTCCTCGATGCTGATCTCGAGACACTGACCGGACGCGTGTTCGGTTTTGCAGTGCGCGCTTACCCTGACCTGACTGGAGCAGTACTTGTAGGCGTTGTCCAGCAGATTGCCGAGCACTTCGGTCAGGTCCGCTTCGTCGCCATAAAAGATCGCACCGGGGTCCGGGTCGAGCCCGACCTGCACCTGTTTGTCGCGGTACACCTTGTCGAGGGTACGCACCAGGCGTTCCAGCACCGGCTGCACCCGCACCGACCGCGCCAGGGCGGCCCGCCCGGAAACGGCCGCGCGCTGCAACTGGTGCTCGATGATCTCATCCATGCGCCGCACCTGTTCCCTCACCGCGGCACGCCCCCGGTCGAGCGATCCGGATTCCTCTTCGCTGCAGGACTGCATAATCGCCAGCGGGGTCTTGAGGCTGTGCGCGAGGTCGGCCAGGCTGTTGCGGTAGCGGGTCTGTACCCGTTTGCCGTGCTCGATCAGGGAATTGAGACTGGAGGTGAGTCCGGTGAGCTCCTTCGGGTAGTTTCCATCCAGGTGTTCAGCCCTGCCCTGCTCGATGCGCTGCAGGTCGGATTCGACGCTGCGCAGCGGACGCAGCCCCCAGCGCAGAATGAATCCCTGCGCCAGCAGCAAGACCACGGCCATGGCGCCGAGCCAGCTCCACAGCGAGGCACGAAAGCTGTCGATCTGTGCCTCGAAACCCGCCGTGTCTTCCGCCACCGCGAATGTGTAAAGCGTCTCTCCCCTCGCATAGTCTTCCCAGGCAACGCCGAAGGAGATCACATACAACTCCATGCCCGCGTGACTGAACAGGTGCAATTCGCGTTGTCCCGGCGGCTGCGGGCGCGCGATGTCGACTTTGCGACCGGCCAGGGAATGGGAATGCCAGAGCGGCCGCCCGTCGTCTGCGGCAATCATGGCGTAGAGCCCGGAATCCGGTTTCGAGAAGCGCGGCTCCGGAAGCTCCGGCGGCGGAATCATCCGGCCACTGTCGTCTTCGTCGGCGGCGGCCAGCAGCGCATAGATATAGGACTGCAGACGCTCCTGCATCGACGCCCTGGCGCTGACCTGAAACGCCTTGTCGAGCGCCAGGCCCGTGGCACCGATGAAACCGGCAAGCACCAGTGTCGCGGCCAGCAGCAGGCGGCCTTGCAGCGAGCGCATCAGAACCTCAACACTCCGTGCCTGTCCCCCGCCGGAATCGATAGCCGCGGCCGCGCAGCGTTTCGATGGGGTCGATGCGGTTATCCGGATCCAGTTTGCGCCTCAGGCGCCCGATGAACACTTCCAGCACATTACTGTTGCGGTCGTAATCCTGATCGTAAATGTTGTCGGTCAGCTCCGCCTTGGACACCACCTGGCCGGCGTGCAGCATCAGGTACTCGAGCACCCGGTATTCAAACGCGGTCAGTTCTACCGGGTCACCCGCCACCGTTATGGTCTGTTTACCGGTATCCAGTGAAATGGGGCCGCAGTCGATCACCGGTTTGGACCAGCCCGAGGCACGCCGCAGCAGGGCATTCAGGCGCGCCTGCAGCTCTTCGAAGCGAAACGGCTTGACCAGGTAATCGTCGGCCCCGGTTTCAAGGCCTTCGACCTTGTCCCGCCAGTTACGCCTGGCGGTGAGGATCAGGATCGGGAAGTGCCTGCCGTTGGAGCGAAAGCGACGGACCAGCTCCAGGCCGGAAATCTTGGGCAGCCCGATATCGATCACCGCGAGGTCGAGAGGAAATTCCTGGCCGTAGTACAAACCTTCTTCACCGTCAGCCGCAACGTCCACTACGTAGCCGTTCTTGCGCAGCCGATCCCGCAGGTGTTCGCGCAGGGACGTTTCGTCTTCGACAATCAGGATATGCATGGTCAGCGTCGGCGCCGCGCGGGTCGGCCGGTGTC
>CBDTYI010000327.1:0-3192 GCA_965364565.1 uncultured Gammaproteobacteria bacterium
GCGCCGATTGCCCCGAGCGTATCTTGACCGGGCGGAGGACTTGCAGCATGAGTACAGAGCGGGCCAACCCGCGTTACCTGGAGTCGGTGCGCGCGCTCTCGGATCGTATCGTCGATGCCCAGCGCCCCATTCGGATCCTGGACGCCATCAAGTGGAACAGCGGCATCCGCCAGGCGTTTTTCGACAGTCGCTGCAAGACGCTGCCCGCTGTGGACGCGGATTACTATCGCAATCATTGCCCGCTGGAGTTCGACCCGGACAGCAAGAAAGCCGAGTTGCACCAGATCGAACGCGACATCTATCGGCAACTGGGCCAGCTCAACCCGCTCGCCACTATCATGCGGCGCACCTGCCGCGAGTACCAGATGGTGGTGAGGATGCTGGAAGCGCGCGGCACGACAGCTTTTTCGGACCTTTCTCAGGAACTGTATGGCGCCTCCAGCGACGTGTTTCACGCCGCCGACCCGACGGTTGCCGATCTCGGCATCCAGATGGAGTCGGTGCTGGAAGGACTCTTATCGCACCAGTCGATGCTGGAGCAGCCCAAGGTTATGTCACCACAGGAAGCCGTCGCCGAGCTGAACGAACGCCTGGGCCGGGTGTTTCCGGATGGCACCGTGCACGTGAAAGTGAGCGACGGCATTGCGGCCGATGCTGCCGCCGGCACCGATTACATCAAGCTGCGCGAAGATGCCCGCTTCAGCCGCGAGGATATCGATGTGCTCGAAGCCCACGAGGGCTGGGTGCACCTGGGCACAACACTCAACGGTATGAGCCAGCCCTATTGCACCTTTCTCGCCAAGGGACCACCCTCCTCTACCATTACCCAGGAGGGCCTGGCCGTTTTGACCGAGATTATCACCTTCCGCTCATCGCCGCGGCGCCTGCACCGCCTGATCGCACGGGTGCGTGCGGTCACCCTGGCGGAGGAAGGCGCGGACTTTGTAGAGGTGTTCCGCTACCTGCGCGACAAGGGCGTGGACCCCGACGAGGCTTATACCATTGGCAGTCGGGTGTTTCGCGGCAGCACGCCTGCCGGGCGCCCTTTCACCAAAGACATCACGTACATGAAGGGTTTCATCCTGACCTACAACTTCCTGCGCCTGGCGGTCTCCTGTGGCAGCCTCGCGCACCTGAATATGCTGTGGGCGGGCAAGATCGTACTGGAAGACATCAAGGTGCTTACCGCACTGGCGCACGAAGGCGTGGTCAAACCGCCGCGCTTCATTCCGCCGCATTTCGCCGACATCAAGGGCCTGGTCACCTGGCTCAGCTTCGAGCGTTTCCTGTCGGGCCTGAATTTCGCACAGTTGGAGGCCGACTACGCCCAGTTGCTGTAAGTCGTGCCTGCCTCAGGTTCACTCGTCGCCGACCAGCGTCGCATTCTTCAGGCTGGCCTGGTAGCTGCGGCGGAAATCGTCGATTACCTGGTCCGACTTCTCTTTTGGCACACCGCTGCCCGTCAGGGCGTATTCGCCCAGACGCAGACTGGCTTCCAGTGTTTCCGAGATAGCCGTCGTTGCACCGCGCGCGCGAAGGTCCTCACAATGCGCGCGATCCCTGGCACGCACGTGAATGGGCAGGGACGGATAGTGCTGGCGGATGATCTGCACCAGTCGTTGAGTCTGTTGCGGCTCATCGAGGGTAACAATGATCATTCTTGAACGCTCTGCGCCTGCAGCCCGCAGGACATCGAAGCGGCTTGCGTCGCCAAAATAAACCGGAAACCCTTTGCGTCGGCCCTGTTCGACCTTGGTCTGGTCGTGGTCCAAGGCGATAAACCGAATCTGCGCGGCTGCGAGAATGGCTGCGACGCGCTGGCCGACCCGCCCGAAACCGGCGATGATGATATCCGACTGCGGTTCGCGGAGGTTGTCGGGCACCGGTTCGGTCACCAGTTCCCGGTCTCGCCGCTGCCGTAACCATGCATCCCCCAGAGCTACGATAAAAGGCGTAGTCACCATGCTGAGCGCAATAATCAGCAACAGGGTCTGAAACAGCGGTGCCGGCAGTACGCCGGATACCGTGGCGAACGAGAACAGCACGAAACCGAACTCCCCGCTCTGCGACAGCAACAGCCCCACCCTTGTTGCGTTGCCGCTATCGAGACCGCTGATGCGGCAAAGCACCCACACCAGCAGCGCCTTGACTCCCATCAGTGCTGCGACCAGTGCCAGAATCGGCCCGGGTCTGTCCACCAGCAGACCGAGGTCGATGCTCATGCCAACCGCCATGAAGAACAGTCCCAGCAGGATGCCGCGGAATGGTTGAATGTCGGCCTCTATCTGGTGGCGGTAGTGCGATTCGGCCAGCATCAGGCCGGCCAGAAACGCCCCCAGGGCCATGGACAACCCGGCCTGTTCCATCAGCCAGGCCACGCCCAGCACCAGCAGCACGGCGGCGGCGGTGAAGATTTCTGCATTCTGGCTCGCGGCCACCCGATCCAGCACGGGATTGAGCAGATAACGCGCGGCAAGCACCACGGTGCCTATGACCAGCACCGCTTCCAGGACCGCGGTACCCGCACTCGCCACCAGAGCGCCACCGCCCGATAGCAGCGACACCAACGCCAGCAACGGCACCACCGCCAGGTCCTGGAGCAGCAGGATCGCGAAGCTGGTGCGACCGGTCGTGCTGGTCAGCTCCCGCTTTTCGATCAGCAGCTGCAGGCCGAAAGCGGTGGACGACAGCGCCAGGCCGAAACCGACGATAATTGCTGTTTTCAATGCCAGGCCCAGAGCCACGGCGATGCCGGCCAGTGCGGCCCCGGTCACCAGCAGCTGCGACAGGCCGAGACCGAACACCGAACGCCGCATCACCCACAGGCGCGCCGGCTTCATCTCGATACCGATGACAAACAGCAGGAAGACAACGCCGAACTCGGCAAACTGGCGGATTTCCGAGACCTGTTCGATGACCCCCAGTCCCCATGGTCCCAGCAGCGCACCTGCCACCAGGTATCCGATCACCGAGCCCAGACCGAGGCGCTGCGCCAGCGGCACGGCAACGACGGCTGCCGCGAGCAGGGCGAGGACATCGGTTAGATAATGCGTTTCGGTCATGGGTAGTTATGTCGTGCAGGCGCAGCATACAGTGCCGCAAAACAGCCAGCCAGCCCATACCGCATTTTTCACGGGGCGGTGCACAAGAGACAGAAGGTACTGACGTTATGGGAGCTTCGGGATTGAACAA
>CBDTYI010000328.1:0-3062 GCA_965364565.1 uncultured Gammaproteobacteria bacterium
GACGCGCAGCTGGTGCAGAAGGCACTCAGGAAGCAGTTTCCACAGGCCTGGATTGCCACCGCGAGCGAACGGGAAGTCGCTGCAGCCCTGGCCCAGATTGCGCCCCCGTTTCCACCTGCGGAAACAGCGGGGCCAGCACTTGCGGCGGCAGGAAACGGCCAACTCCAGCTGGCAGAGGCCCCCGCTGGCGCAGTCCAACCGATAGCGGCCGCGAACGGCACGGCCGGCTCTATCGTGTCCAGCGAGACCTATGAGCTGGGCATCGGCTACGTCAGCGACGACGCCTACCGCTTCGGGCGCTATAACGGCCTGCAGGACGAGGGCCCCTACGCGGTCGGCGGGATCACCGCGCGGGGCTACCGCGACGACGGCGCCTACTGGCGGGCACGCGGCACCGACCTCGGACTGGACTCGCGCTACCTGCGCCTGGACGGCGGCTGGCAGGGTCGGCAGGAATACTTCATCGAATACGATGAACTGCCCAATAACGACAGCGATTCCGCACTGACACCCTTTCAGAACGTCGGCAACGCCGACCTGACCCTGCCCGCCGGTTTCGATATCGACCAGAATCTCGATTCAGCGCTACAGTCTTTCGAGATAGAGACCAACCGCACCCGCCTGGGGCTGGGTGCCAGTTTCATTACCCGCTCGCCCTGGACGCTGGACATCAGCTACCACCGCGACAGCAAAGAAGGGACCGGCCGCATCGGCGGTGCCAGCGGTGGCGGCGGCGACCCGGGCGCCGGCCTGCTGGTGAATACCACGGCGACCCTGCTGCCCGAACCGGTCAACTACGAGACCAACCTGGTCGACGTGACACTGCACTACGCGAAGGACAGGGCTCAGCTGGCGCTCGCCTATCACATGTCGCTGTTTCAGAACGACGATCGGGCATTGACCTGGCAAAACCCGTTCAGCCCCGCGAACACCAGCAGCCAGGCGCTGGCACCGGACAACGAGCTGCATCGCCTGACGCTGACCGGCGGCTACCTGCTCCCCTACAAGAGCCGCCTGACCGGGGTGCTGTCCGTCGGGCGCATGACCCAGAACGAGAACTTCGAGCCCTATGCGTTTGTGCCCGGTCCGGGCGATCCTGCCCTGCCCCGCGATTCTCTGGATGCGGAAGTGTGGCTCACCACAGCACAGCTGAAACTGCTGTCGCGCCCCATGCGGCGGCTGCGGCTGGATGCCGCGCTACGTTATGATGAGCGCAACAGCGATACCCCGGTCGACACCTATGAGTTCGTCGGCCGCGGCCCGATCGGCAGGCAGCCGGTGGAGAACAACCCGCTGAGCTACAAGCGCTATCAGGCCGACCTGGGCGCCAACTACCGTATCCGCTCCAACATGAGCCTGCTGGGCGGTTACGCGTACGACCGCATGTCGCGCGACTATCAGGACGCCGAACGGGACAGAACCGAGGAGAATTCCCTGTCCGCGAAGTGGAAGCTGCAGCCGCACGCCACTGTGAACCTGGCCCTGTATGCCGAGGCGGGCCGGCGCGACGGCAGCAATTATCGCGTTCCCGAAGGTGAAAATCCGGCTCTGCGCAAATACTACCTGGCAGACCGGGATCGTACCCGGGTGGGAACCTCGGTGGATTATCTGCCCGGTGACACCCTCAGCATCGCGGCCGGCGCGGCCTATACCAAGGACGACTACCGGAATTCCGAAATCGGACTGACCGAGGCCACGCAGCCGACCTACACGCTGGAGGTGAGTTACCGTCCGCGCCAGGACACGACCACTTATGCCTCCTTCACCCGCGAGGATATCCGCTCCCGACAGGCCGGCAGCGAGGCAGGTACCAGCTTTCCCGACTGGAAGGCAGACTTCGATGACACCGTGAACACCTATGGGGCGGGCGCCAAGGTTACCGGCATCCGCGCCAAATGGGACGTCGGTGCAGACGTCGTGTACACCGACTCGACCGGGGATATCGACATGAAGAACCTGGTTCCCGGTGGAGAGGTAACCCCCTACCCCGACCTGAAAACCGAACTGACCAGCGTCAAGCTCTGGACGCTGTACCGCTACCGCAGAGACCTCGCGCTCAGGCTCACCTACTGGTATGAGAAATACAGCGCCGATAACTGGGCAGTGGACGGCTTGCAGGCCAACAGCGTCCCCGGCCTACTGCTGTTCGGTGAGGACACTCAGGACTATGACGTGCATGCAGTGAGCGCGTCGGCGCTGTTTCAGTTCTGAGCCACGGCCTGCATACGCCATTAGCGCCGTACACGCGTGCTCACCCCTCAGCCCCTGCTCTGCCGTACCGACGGGCTTGGGCCGTCATTTGATATGGCACAGCTTGCACATCTTCTTCTGCGGACCGGCCGGTTCGCCCTTGCCCACCGTGTATTCATGGCAGCCGATACAACGCGTGTGGAAAGCGGTTTTCGCCGCCGGTGACTCACCCTTTTTCTTCTCGTGACAGGCATGACAGGCTTTGATTGTCTCCCCCGGCTTCCAGGTGTGATGGCAACTGGTACACTGAGTGAAACTGAGATCGGCGTGCATCTGATGGTTGAAGGTCACCACGCCGAGTTTGGTGTCAAACTGGATGACCGCCTTGTCGGCGGGAATGGCAGGCTCTTCAGCGAGGGCATTGCCGGCGCATCCGAGCAGGAACGCAACAGCAAGTAACAGCGGGCGCATGGTGTTTACCTCCCGTCTCGCTTACCTGATCGTGTTCTTATTACATATCATGGGCCCGTCTGGCAGTAATTGACAGCCATCAATCGGCGCTGCGCCGGCGCCCACAATCGGGTTTGCGCGGCGGACATTCCGGGTATCGACCGCGTGTCGCTGTCGCGCAAACTCAAGAAATACGAGCTGTAAAGGCGACCCTGGCGGCTGTTCTGGCTGCGAAGCCTTCGCGATCGCGAGCACGAGGCAATAACCTGCAATCAATCAAAGGTTGAACTGACACCCCGGGCTGATCACCATAGACGCGACGTCGACCTGTTTCAGCCCCGTTTCTGCATGCAAAAACTCAATTACGTATTTGACGGTACCAGCGACAACTTCCAGCAGTTGGTGATTGAAAACTCCAGGAA
>CBDTYI010000329.1:0-3032 GCA_965364565.1 uncultured Gammaproteobacteria bacterium
CTTTTTCTCTTTCATCTCCACCTCGGTGGCGGCGCCGACCTTGATCAGCGCCACGCCGCCGGCCAGCTTGGCCAGCCGCTCCTGCAGTTTCTCCCGGTCGTAATCGGAGCTCGCTTCCTCCATCTGGCGGCGGATCTGCCCGGTGCGCGCCTCGATGTCCTGCTTGCTGCCGGCGCCGTCGATAACGGTGGTTTCGTCCTTGCTGATCAGAACCTTCCGGGCCGTACCCAGGTCGTCCAGGGTGGCCTTCTCCAGCGCCAGACCGACTTCTTCGGAGATGACCGTGGCGCCGCTGAGGATGGCGATATCCTGCAGCATGGCTTTGCGCCGATCGCCGAAGCCGGGTGCCTTGACGGCCGCCACCTTGACGATGCCGCGCAGGCTGTTCACCACCAGCGTCGCCAGCGCTTCGCCTTCCACGTCTTCGGCGATGATCAGCAGCGGACGGCCCGCCTTGGCCACCGCTTCCAGCACCGGCAGCAGATCGCGGATGGCGGAGATCTTCTTGTCGTGGATCAGAATGTAGGGATCTTCCAGTTCCGCGCTCATGTTCTGCTGGTTGGTGACGAAGTAGGGCGACAAGTAACCGCGGTCGAACTGCATGCCTTCGACCACGTCCAGTTCGTTCTCCAGGCCGGAGCCCTCTTCGACGGTGATCACGCCTTCCTTGCCGACTTTCTCCATGGCGTCGGCGATGATTTTGCCAATCGCCTCATCGGCGTTGGCCGAGATCGTACCGACCTGGCCAATGGCCTTGCTGTCCTTGCAGGGTGTGGAGATCTTTTTCAATTCGTCGACGGCCGTGGCGACGGCTTTGTCGATACCCCGCTTGAGGTCCATCGGGTTCATGCCGGCGGCCACCGCCTTCAGGCCCTCGCGCAGGACTGCCTGTGCCAGCACCGTTGCGGTGGTGGTGCCGTCACCGGCCACGTCCGCGGTCTTGGAGGCGACTTCCTTGAAGCTCTTGTCGAGAACCACGTTGCGGCCCTTGGGGCCGAGCGTGACTTTCACCGCATCGGCGAGAATATTGACACCGTGCATCATGCGATGCCGGGCCTGGTCGGAAAAGGTGACTTGCTTCGCGGTCATGCTTCATTTACCTCCACAGTTCAAACCGTAATCAGTTTTCGACGATTCCCATGATGTCGTCTTCGCGCATCACGAGGTATTCCACGTCGTCCAGCTTCACTTCGGTGCCGGAGAATTTGCCGAACAGCACCCGATCGCCGACGTTGACCGCGAGCTTGCGGGTTTCGCCGTTGTCCAGGCGCTTGCCGGTGCCGGCGGCCACCACTTCACCCATGATGGGCTTCTCTGCCGCCGTGTCGGGAATGACGATGCCACCGGGTGACGTGTTCTCCCGGTCCAGGCGTTTGATCAGGACGCGATCTTGTAAGGGACGAATTTTCACCGCATTAACCTCCGTTAAGACGATTCAACCAGGTGTATTAGCGAAATAAATACCAGCTGATGCATCCCCTTGCGGGGCTGCTGAGGCGCAATGTGGGGATGCCGAAAACGCTTTCAAGGGGGCGGGGAAACTTTTTCCGGCGGGAGGCCGGTCCGCCGCGCGGGCGGGTGGGGGTGTCGGGGCGCGGCACAAAGGCAAACCATAGCAAAATTTATCATTAAATATAATCTTTTAATCGTGGCTGTGGTTTCTATACTGAAAAAACAGCTCGGGTACCCGCCGCTGGAGGCACGGAATTTGCTGGCCTAACCGGTGGCAGAACAGCAAGAGGTGGTGAAGCATGAGTTCAGATTTCAGTGCCGGTCCGGTCCTTACTCACACATCGCTGCGCGAATACTTCCACGGCGAGCTCAGTGAAGCGCTGCAGAACCAGCGGATCAGCGCCGAGCACGAGACCATCCACTATCTCACTAACCTGCTGACGGTGTTTACCCGCAGCGAAGCGCTGTTCGAACCGACCGACAACGGCGTGGACATCAGACCGCTGGCGCTGACCTATGGCGAAGCGCTGAACGAAAACAGTGCGCTGGAACGCACCCGTTTGCTGCAGAAACTCGGCGATACGGCTCTGTTCATCGCCGGGGTGTTCTCGGACAGCCTGAAGACCAAACTGGTGGACGTGGACTATTACATTGCGATGGGCGGCAGTGCCTACTCCTCGCTGTCCGACGCCATGCGGGGTTACCGTGCCGTCAGCAGGGCCGCGTTCCTGTTCGAGGAGCTGACGCACAAGTTCACCGATTTCGTCGATGTGCTGAACGAGGTCAGCCAGCGCTCCAAGCTGTCCAGCGATGCAGACGTGCTGCGGCTCTACGAAGTCTGGATTCGCACCGGCAGTAAACGCGCCCGCACCCGTTTGCGCAGCCTCGGCATCGAGCCGCTGGATGCCGCCAGCGCCGATTTCCGCCATTAAGCGACGCTGGCGCGATGCTCCTGAACCGGCTGCAGCGGCATCTGGAGAACATCTACGAAGTGCAGAGCGGCTACCGGGTCGCTGACTTTCTGATCGACGATCCGGCCCTGGCCAGACGCCTCGACAGCAGCCCCAATGCCCGCGACATCCCCGAGAAGCTGCTGATCCGGCAGGACGGCGAATCGCTCGATCTGGCACTGTACCTGGACCCGGACCTGTTACGCCGCCTGGACGACAACGATCCCACCGAGTCGCTGCACGGGGAGAATCTGCACGACTTCTGGATGGCGCTGGAGGGCATCAGCCATTTCCTGTATCTGACCTGGAATGCCGGCCACGAGCGCAGCGTGTCGCTGCTGGAAATGGAGCTGCAGGCGGAGGTCGACAAGTACATCCTGGCGGCGTTCCTGTTCGGCCGCCAGCTGCGCGGTCTGGTGCCGAAGGCGTTGTACCGGCAGCTGTTCGACGCCGCCCGCTTCGACGCACGGCTGAATGAAGCGGAACGCTACCGCTACCGCAGCGCCAACTATTTCGCCGGCCGCTTCTGCTCGTATATCGAAAAGGAGTTCCTCCAGCCGGGCGCACGCAGCGGCCTGGTGAACACCTTGCGGCGATTCTACCGACTTACCCAGCAGCGCAAGATCAAGG
>CBDTYI010000330.1:0-3019 GCA_965364565.1 uncultured Gammaproteobacteria bacterium
AAGGACTATTACATCCGTCCCGCTTCCGGTGAACTGGTCAACCTGGCGGCGGGCGTGTCGAGCACCGACCTGGCGCGCGATCTGGACGCGGCGCCGCTGGTGCCGCTGGACGCTTTCATTCATCTGGAGGAGCATGTCGAACCCAATCAGCGCACCCAGTTCCAGCAGCTCAACTCGCTCACCGTGCAGGGCGTAATGGCGCCGGGCGTGCCGCTCGGTGATGCGCTGGAGTATCTGGAAGGGGTGGCGCGGGAGATCTTTCCGCGTGGTTTCAGCTGGGACTACGCGGGTGGCTCGCGTCAGTATGCGCAGCAGGGCAGTGCCCTGATCGTCACTTTCTTCCTGTCCATCCTGGTTATCTACCTGGTGCTGGCCGCGCAGTTCGAGAGCTGGCGCGATCCGGTGATCATCCTGGTGTCGGTGCCCATGTCCATCGCCGGGGCGTTGGCGTTCATCACCCTGGGTTTCGCCACTATCAACATCTATACCCAGGTGGGCCTGATCACGCTCATCGGCCTGATCGCCAAGAACGGTATCCTGATTGTCGAATTCGCCAACCAGCTGCAGATTCACGAAGGGCTGAGCAAGCGTGCCGCAGTGGAGCGGGCCGCGGCCATTCGCCTGCGGCCCATCCTCATGACCACAGTATCCATGATTGTCGCCATGGTGCCGCTGCTCACCGCCAGCGGCCCGGGTGCCGTGAGCCGTTTTCATATCGGCCTGACCATCGCCACCGGTCTGGGCATCGGCACCCTGTTTACCCTGTTCGTGGTGCCGGCGGTGTATCTGTTGATGGCGCGCGACCACGCGACCGACAGCGCGGCACAGCCGGCAGCGGAAAGCTGAGCCAGGCGCAGATGCCCGGACTGCGGCATGGCTGGCATGCAAGTAAATGAAGATACAGATGTCGCCGCCAGCCTCGGGCTGGGGGAAAGCCGCTCGCGCACCGGCAGGCTGGGACGCTGGCTTATCCTGTCGATACTGGTTATCGGGCTCGCTGGCGCCGTGCTGCTGTGGCTGGGGCTGGGCAAACCCGGCGCAGCGCAATACAGGACGGCGGTGCTGCAGCGCGGTGACCTGACCGTGACGGTTACGGCGACCGGCTCGGTGCAGCCCACCAATCAAGTCGAAATCTCCAGCGAGCTGTCGGGCATCATTCGCACCGTCGCCGTCGACTACAACGACCGGGTGGAAGTGGGGCAGGTGCTTGCCGAGCTCGATACCGACAAGCTGAAAGCCGAGGTCGCCCACTCGCGCGCCACGCTGCTCGCCCGCCGGGCCAGCGTGCAGGAAGCCGAGGCGCGGGTGACGGAAAAGCAGAGCGAGTACGAGCGCATCAAGCGCCTGCAGGCCAAGAACTTCTCATCGCAGGCCGATCTCGATACCGCCAGGGCTGCCTATGAGACAGCGCTGGCGGGGCTCGCCAGCGCCCGCGCCGAGGTCGACGTGGCCCGCGCCAATCTGGATGTCAACGAGACCAATCTGAAAAAAGCCTGCATCTGTTCACCCATCGACGGCATCGTGCTCAGCCGCGATGTGGAGCCGGGTCAGACCGTAGCTTCGTCGCTGCAGGCGCCGGTGCTGTTCAGGCTGGCGGAAGACCTTGCCGAGATGACCCTGGAGGTGGACATCGACGAGGCGGACATGGGCAAGGTCAGGGAAGGGCAGCAGGCGGTCTTCACCGTGGAAGCCTTCCCGGAGCGCGACATGCCGGCCACCATCACGGAGCTGCGCTTTGCGCCGGAGACGGTGGAGGGCGTGGTCACCTACAAGGCGGTGCTGGCGATCGATAATTCCGAGCTGCTGCTGCGGCCCGGCATGACGGCCACCGCCGAGATCACGGTGCAGCAACTCCGGGACGTGTTGCTGGTACCCAACGCGGCACTGCGTTTCGTGCCTCCCGCGGGCGAGAACGAGCCCGAATCGGGCAGCATGCTCAGGAAACTGTTTCCGCACCGGCCGCAGCGGGTAAGCAGGCCCAGCGCCGGCAGTCGCGGCGAGCGCCAGCTGTGGTTGTTGCGCGACGGGGCGCCGGTCGACGTCGCGGTCAGCACCGGCGCCAGCGATGGGGTCTTGACCGAGCTCCTGGCCGGTGACCTGTCCGCCGGGGACGCGGTCATCGTCGATACCATCGCGCCGCGCAAGTGAGAAGTCGCCGGCCGTGACCCCCAGTACAGCTCAGGCGCCCGACGCGCTCATCGAGTTCCAGGCCGTGCGCAAGACGTACGGCAGCGGGCAGGCGGCGGTGCATGCGCTGGCCGGTATCGATATGCGCATCGATGCCGGGGAGTTCGTGGCCATTATGGGCCCGAGCGGCTCGGGCAAATCCACTGCCATGAATATACTCGGATGCCTGGATACCCCCAGCCAGGGGCGGTACCTGTTCCGGGGCCTCGATACCGGGCAGCTCGACCGCGACCAGCGCGCACTGCTGCGGCGCAATTTCCTGGGTTTCGTGTTCCAGGGGTATAACCTGCTGGCGCGCAACAGCGCGGTGGAGAACGTCGAGCTGCCGCTCATCTATCGGGGTGTAGCGCCGACACCGCGGCGCGCCCAGGCGCTGGCGGCGCTGAAAAAAGTCGGGTTGACAGACTGGGCGCAACACCTGCCCTCGGAACTGTCGGGGGGGCAACAGCAACGGGTCGCCATTGCACGCGCCATGGTGACCGGCCCTGCTGTGCTGCTGGCCGATGAACCGACCGGCAACCTGGACATGGCGCGCAGTCACGAAATCATGCAGCTGATATCGGTCCTCAACAGCGAGGAAGGGATCACGGTGATCATGGTTACCCACGAATCCGACATGGCGGCCTACGCCCGGCGTGTCATTCATTTTCTCGACGGCCACATTCAGTCCGACGGTCACAACGCGGAGACCGGTTGATGTTCCGCGAAACCCTCAAGCTTGCCTTGCAGTCGATCCGCATCAACCCGCTGCGGTCGTTCCTGACGGTGCTCGGCATTGTCATCGGGGTCGGTGCCGTGATCGCCATGGTGACCCTCGGCAGCGGCACCACCG
>CBDTYI010000331.1:0-3011 GCA_965364565.1 uncultured Gammaproteobacteria bacterium
CAGCTGGGATGCGCAGAAAGATGCCTTTCTGGCCTTCAGCGGCGCGCTGCTGACCATGGCCTTGAGCTGGTCGTGGATCAGGTTGCGGCCGGATCGCTGACCTGTCCACACCAAAGGCCAACATGCCCATGACATCACTGTTACGCCCGCTCCTGAAACTGCTGCCCGCGCTGATCCTGACGGCCTGCCACGCGCCCGGTGACACGGCAATGCCGCCGCGACCTGTGCCGCACGTCGATCTGCACCGCTACCAGGGCCTGTGGTACGAAGTCGCCAGCATACCCAACCGCTTTCAGAAACAGTGCGCCGCGGACACCACGGCGCGATACGCGCTGCGCGCGGACGGACGGGTCGAGGTCACCAACCGCTGCCGCACGCAGGCCGGAACCTGGGACGAGGCGCGCGGCGTGGCCCGCGTTATCGACAGCGATTCCAATGCGCGGTTGCAAGTGAGTTTTGTCGACCTGTTCGGCTGGCAGCTGTTCTGGGGCGACTACTGGATATTGGACCTGGCACCTGACTACAGCCATGTGGTTATTGGCACACCCGACCGGCGCTACGGCTGGGTCCTGAGCCGCACCCCGACGCTGCCGCCCGTCACCCGCCAGGCGATCGACCGGCAGCTGCGCCGCCAGGGTTACGACCCGGACGCCTTCCTGGACACACCCCAGGGTCGGTGAATACCGCAAACAGAGCCCCGCCTGGCCGTCTACCGCGCTGTATTCGCACTCAGGCTTGGTACGACCTTTCTTAATTCTATAGATTAGATATTTCTTTTAGAACGCTGTTTATAATACTATATTTCAGCGCGCCCCAGGTCGGCTAGCCGCCTTGCGCGGCGTCCAGAAAGTCGCTGATAAAGCCACCGAGCTGGCGCTGGTAGCCGGGCTGACTCTGCAGAAAACCGCTGTTATGGTCGCCCTGCAGCTTCACCAGTCGCTTCGGTTCGCGCGCGGCGGTATAGACTTTCTCGCCCAGTGCGAACGGCATGATCTCGTCCTCGGGGCTGTGCAAGACCAGCACCGGACAGTTCGCCCGCGCCACGCTGCCCACGGTATCGAAGTCGTAGCGCACCACCACCAGCCGCGACAGAAGCGGGAATACCGAGCGGGCGAAATCGCGCGCCGAACTCAGGGTCGACTCCAGAATCAGTGCACCGGGCCGCCGCGTGGCGGCCAATTGCGCGGCGACCGCGCCCCCCAGGGAACGGCCGAACAGCACGATCTCCCGGGCATCGAACCCGCGTGTTTCGGTCAGGTAGCGCCAGGCGGCGGTCGCATCGCGATACAGACCTTGTTCGCTGGGTGAACCCTCGCTGCGGCCGTAGCCACGGTAGTCGAAGATAAAGACGTTCAGCCCCAGGCGGTGGAATATGGCGATGGAATCGCCGCGGTGGGAGATGTTGCCGGCGTTGCCGTGAAAAAACAGCACCACCCGCTGCGCCTGCGGGTGCGGAATATACCAGCCGTGCAGACGCACCCGGTCGTCGGTGGTAACAAATACGTCCTCATAGGCGTAACCCCAATCGGACGGCGCCGCATCCAGATCGCGATACGGAAAGAAAATCATGCCCGGCTGCTGCAGCAACATCCAGCCGTTCAACAGGCCCAGGGCGACAAGCACGGCAACGAGGCTGCTGATCATGTTCTGCTTCACGCCGACCGGCCGCCGCTGCTAAAACGCGGCTAGCGGTTGAGATCGACGTACTCGCCGGTCGCCATGAAAACCACCCGCTCGGCGATATTTGTGACCTGGTCACCGATGCGCTCGATGTTGTGCGCCACCCACAGAGTGTGGGTACAGGTTCGAATCTGGTCCGGGTTTTCGGCCAGATGCGCAAGGATGTCGGCACCGATCTGCTGCTCCAGGCGGTCCACGCCGTCGTCATCGGCAGCCACGGCTCGCGCGCCCGCATCGTCGCGCTCCCGATAGGCCTGCATGACAGTGGCGAGCATACGCCGGCATTCCTGCCCCAGCCGCTCGATGGAACCGGAAAAGGCCACCGGCTGCTGCAGCGCGATAGCCCTGAAACAGCCTTCTTCGACCTTGCGCTGCAGCTCGTTGATATCGGCATCGCGATCCACCACCTGTTGCGCCAGCTCGCGGTCGTGGGCACGGAAACAGTCGAGCGCCTGTTCGAGCGCCCGATCGGCCGCTGCGCTCAGACCTGCAATACGCTCACGCGCCTGCGCTTCGTCACTGGTGAGAACCCGCCGCATCGCAGCCATACCTCTTGTCTCCTGGAACGTTCCGTTGGTCTGTTATCAGCGCTCGTATCAATCCGTCATGCCGGGTGGGTGCCGGCGTTCACATGCCTGAGTTTCCCGGATTCCGGCCTGCGCCAGGATGATGGTACAGGATTCAGTCGGAGTAGTTTAGCAAGGCGGCTGCCGCGCAAGCCGCGATCGGCGCTATAGTTGGATGATGTCGAGACCCGCAGCGATCCTGTTCGGCGTTTTGCTCGCCGCCCTGCTGACCGCCTGGCTGCCAGGAGCCGGGTATGCATTGGAGTCCACCCGTCAGACCATTCGCAGCGACGGTGAAACCTACTCGGTCAGGGTTCCGATCGGTTACCGGCTGGAGCTGCTGACCGGCCGGCTGGATGGCCCGCGGCTGTTCAGCTACGCCGCCAACGGCGATCTGCTGCTCGGCTCCAAATCGGGTCATGTGTACCGGCTGCCACCCCCTTACTCCCGCCCCGAGGTCCTGGTGAGCCTGCCCGACTACCCGCACAGCGTGGCGCTGCGCGACGGGGAAATTTTCATCGCGCAGAGCAGCGGTCTGTACCGCGCGCCCTACCGCACCGGCCAGGCACGCCTCGATCCCGACGCGCTTTCCCTGCTGGCGGCATTGCCGGGCGGCGGCGGCCACAGCAGCCGCACCGTGCGGGTCGGACCGGACCGGCGCGTGTATGTCAGCCTGGGCATCAGTGGCAACTGCAGTGATGAATACCTCGACGCCGGTTACCCGTTCGATCAGCGGCGCGGCGGCGTGCTGGTGCTCGATGAGAA
>CBDTYI010000332.1:0-2986 GCA_965364565.1 uncultured Gammaproteobacteria bacterium
GTTACCTCATCGGCGGCTTTGTGCTGTTTGCGGCGGGCATGGAGGCGACGCCGACGCTGCACCAGTTTTCCGAAATCGGCGTGACGCTGCTGCTGTTCTCGATCGGCCTGAAGATGCGCATCGGCAGCCTGCTGATGCCGCAGGTGTGGGGCGTCGCCTCCCTGCACATGGCCGTGACGGTGTTGCTGTTCGCAGGCGGGATTCTTGCGCTCGGCGCAGTGGGGCTGACGGTGTTTTCCGGGCTCGACCTTCCACTGGTCTTCCTGGTGGCCTTTGCGCTGAGTTTTTCCAGCACCGTGTTTGCCGTCAAGGTGCTGGAAGAGAAGGGCGAAATGAATGCGGTGTATGGCCGTATCGCCATCGGCATACTGATCATGCAGGACATCGCCGCGGTGGTGTTCCTGGCGGCCTCCACCGGCAAAGTGCCGTCGCTGTGGGCGCTGCTGCTGCTGGTCGCGCTGTTTCCCCTGCGGCCGCTGCTCGGCAAGACGCTGGAACGCTGCGGGCACGGCGAACTGATGATCCTGTTCGGTCTCACCCTGGCGCTCGGCGGGGCCAAGCTGTTCGAGCTGGTCGGCATCAAGGGTGACCTCGGTGCCCTGATACTCGGGCTGCTGCTCTCCACGCACCCCTGGTCCTCGGAACTGGCCCGTCACCTGCTGGGTTTCAAAGACCTGTTCCTGGTGGGTTTCTTTCTGACTATCGGTCTGTCCGGGCCGCTTACCCCGGAAGCCGTGGGTATCGCCGTACTGCTGGTGGCACTGGTGCCGGTGAAAGTGGCGTTTTTCTTCTGGCTGCTGGCGCGTTTCCGGCTGCGCGCCCGTACCGCCTTTCTCACCTCGTTAAGCCTCGCCAACTACAGCGAGTTCGGGCTCATCGTCGCCGCCATTGCCATGCTGAACGGCTGGATGAGCAGCGAGTGGCTGATAATTATCGCCGTGGCACTATCGCTCTCGTTCATCGTGGCTGCGCCGCTGAACACCCGGGCGCACCAGCTGTATACCCGTGCCCGCGACTCGCTGCACGGCTATGAAGTCAGGGAGGTGATTCCCGCCGAACAGCCCATCGATCCGGGTCATGTCTCGGTGGTGATCTTCGGCATGGGGCGGGTCGGCGGCGGGGCCTACGACAGTCTGCGCGAAAGGGTCGGCGATGCGGTCGTCGGCGTGGACATCGACAAGGAGCGCGTCGAGCGACTGCGGGAAGCCGGAAAAAACGTGGTGCGCGGCAGTGTCACCGACCCGGATTTCTGGGATCGCTTTCATATCGACTACAACAAGGTTGAACTGGTGATGCTGGCCATGCCCAATCATCTGGAGAACCTGTTTGCGGCCGGCCAGCTGCGCAAGCTGGGCTACAAGGGAAGGCTCGCGGCGGTCGCCAAGTACCCCGACGAGGTTGCGGCTTTGCAGGAGGCGGGGGTCGATTCCGCCTTCAACCTGTACGCCGAGGCCGGAGCCGGTTTTGCCGAGGACGTGGCCGCCGTGCTGGCGGTGGAAAAAGCGGGTTGACCGGCCATGTCGGATCTTGTCGAGCGCGCCAGGGCCTATGCAACCAGAGCGCACAAGCGTATCGAACACCGGCGCAAATACAGCAACCAGCCCTACGACGTGCACCTGGAAGCGGTGGCGAAACTGGTGACCTCGGTCAGCGACGATGTGGAGACCATTGCCGCGGCCTGGCTGCACGACACCGTAGAGGATACGCCGGCCACCCTGGGTGACATCGAGGCTGAGTTCGGTGCAGCGGTCGCCGAACTGGTCGAGGAGCTCACCGATGTCAGCAAGCCCGGCGACGGTAACCGGGCGCGGCGCAAGGAAATCGACCGCCAGCACCTGGCGCAGGCATCCGCGCGTGCCAAGACGGTGAAGCTTGCCGATCTCATCGACAACTGCAGGGACATCACCCGGCACGATCCCAGGTTTGCCAGGACCTACCTGGCCGAGATGGGCGCCCTGCTGGAGGTGCTGAAAGAAGGCGACCCGTCGCTGTTGCAGCAGGCGCAGCGGCTCCACGTACGCAGCATGGAAGAACTCGGCCTGGGCGCACAGCCGCCGCCGGAGGCCCGCTGGGCTGCCGAACCGAATCCACTGGCTGCGGTGACCGATCCCCATTTCAGGCGCACGTTCCGGGAGCTGTTCAGCGCGCGGGATATCGCCGAAGGGCTGCTATCGTTCGACGCCGACGCAAGCTGCGCGGAGGTGAATAGGACCCTGGCGCACCGCCGCCGCGATGTCGCCAGCATCCGCATCAAGGGCGCCGTGCAGGGCTACGTGAGTTTATCCGACCTGGGCGAAGCTACCTGTGCGGATCGCTTACGGCATTTCGCGCCCGACCAGGTGGTGACCGGCGGCTCCAGCCTTGTCGACGTGATTCATGTCCTGACTCGCCACGAATACTGTTTTGTCACTGCGCTGGGGCAGGTTGCCGGCGTCGTACGCCGCGATGACATCAACAAGCCGATGGTGCGCATGTGGCTGTTCGGCATCATCACCATTGTGGAGATGGCACTGGTACGCCTGATCCAGGAACGTTTCCCAGCCGACGGCTGGCAGGCGCTGGTGTCGGCCGGGCGGCTGGACAAGGCCAGGGCCATCCAGGCCGAGCGCCAGCGCCGCAACCAGTACTGCGAGCTGATCGACTGCCTGCAGCTTTCCGACAAAGGGCAGATTCTGATGCAGGACGCGCAGCTGCTCAAGCAGCTGGGTTTCGATTCCAGAGCGGCGGCCAAGCGCGTGGTGAAGGAGCTCGAGTCGCTGCGTAACCATCTGGCGCATGCCCAGGACATCGTCACCCACGACTGGGCGCAGATCGCGCGCCTGACCCGGCGGGTGGAGGAGGCCGGCCGGGACTAGCGGGCGAAGCCCAACGTGCGCGGTACGCATGCATCGAGGGGAAACAAGCAAAACCCATCTCCGTTGAACCCCTCAACGGTGGTGTTGCTGGTGGTTGATTATCTACTGGTGGTTCTGCTGGTGGCTGGTTA
>CBDTYI010000333.1:0-2966 GCA_965364565.1 uncultured Gammaproteobacteria bacterium
GTTCGGTGCCGGTGCCGGAAGATCAGCTGCCGGTCGAGTTGCCGCGCGACGTGGTGCTGGAAGGCGCCGGGTCGCCGCTCAAGACGGACCGCAGCTTCATCGACACCCGTTGCCCGGACTGTGGCGGGGCCGCGGAGCGCGAAACCGACACCTTCGACACGTTCTTTGAATCCTCCTGGTACTATGCCCGGTACGCGTGCAACGACTTTGACCGGGGCATGCTCGACCAGCGGGTCCACTACTGGACGCCGGTGGACCAGTATATCGGCGGTATCGAACACGCGGTGCTGCACCTGCTGTACGCGCGCTTTTTTCACAAGCTGATGCGCGATCTCGGGCTGGTGAAGGGGGATGAGCCGTTCACCCGTCTGCTGACCCAGGGCATGGTCAACAAGGACGGTTCCAAGATGTCCAAGTCCAAGGGCAACACGGTCGATCCCCAGGAACTGATTGACCGCTATGGTGCCGATACCGTTCGGCTGTTCATGATGTTTGCCGCGCCGCCCGAGCAGTCGCTGGAATGGTCCGATTCCGCTGTCGAAGGGGCGTCGCGGTTTCTCAACCGCCTGTGGCGGGCGGTGTTCATGCACGTCTCGGCGGGTTCCGCGCCGCCCCTGAACCTCGACGCGCTGGATGACGCGCAAAAAGCCTTGCGGCGCACCCTCCACGAGACCATCAACAAGGTCGGCGACGACGTCGGGCGGCGCTATACGTTCAATACGGCTATCGCGGCCAACATGGAATTGCTGAATACGCTGGGCCGTTACGAGGACCTGTCCGACAACGGACGGGCGCTGATGCAGGAGGCACTGGAAGCGATCGTGCTGATGCTGTCGCCCATTGTGCCGCATATCGCTCAGGCGCTGTGGTCGGCGCTCGGCCACGCCGAGAGCGTGGTGGACTTCCGCTGGCCGCAAGCCGACCCGGCGGCGCTGGTCAGGGACAGCATCGAGCTGGTGATACAGGTCAACGGCAAGATGCGCGGCAAGGTCGCGGTGGCGGCGGATGCCGCCGAAGCGGACATTCGCGCTGCCGCCCTTGCCGAACCGAACGTACAGCGTTTCATGGCAGGCAAACAGCCGCGCAAAGTGATTATTGTGCCGCGACGGCTGGTCAACGTGGTGGTGGGCTAGTGCCCAATTCCGGTCTGGCTGCGTTCGCCGCGCTGTCGCTGGTGCTGCTTTCGGCCTGCGGTTTTCACCTGCGCGCCGCGGTCGAACTGCCTGCGGTGCTGGAGACCACCTACCTGCAGTCGCAAAACCTCTACAGCGGTATTGCCACCGAGCTGCGCCTCGAACTGCAATCCGCCGGCGCCGATCTGACCGACCAGCGCGACGCCGCGACGGGGGTGGTGATCGTGCTCAACGAGCGCTCGCAGCGGCGCGTGTTGTCGGTGGGCAGTGCCGGCCGCGCCAGCGAATACGAGCTGTTCGAAGAGGTGAGCTTTGCGCTGGAGGATCCGCAGGGCAATGTGCTGCTCGAGCCGCAGACGCTGAGAATGACGCGCGACCTGGTGTTTGATGATACCCAGTTGCTTGGCAAGGTCGGCGAAGCCGAGGTGATCCGCCGGCAGATGCAGCGCGACCTGGCCCGCCAGATCATCACCCGTATCCGGGTGGGAATGCGCCCGCAGTGACCCAGCTGCGTCCCGAGCAACTGACCGGGCAGCTGCGGCGCGCTCTGGCGCCGGTTTATTTCATCCACGGAGACGAGACGCTGGTGGTCAACGAGTGCGCAGACGCGGTGCGGGCCGCGGCCCGTGCCCAGGGTTATGCCGATCGCCAGGTGTTCAGCGTCGAGGCCGGCTTCGACTGGAATGCTCTGCGCGCCGCCTGTGACAGCCTGTCGCTGTTTTCCGAAAAACGCCTGCTGGAGCTGCGGCTGCCGGGCGGCAAGCCGGGCAAAGAGGGTAGTGCCGCGCTGCGCGATTACGCCGAGCGACCTGCCGAGGACACCGTGCTGCTTATCGTGTCCGCCAAGCTGGAGCCGGCGGCGCGCAACAGTAAATGGGTGCAGGGGTTGGACAAGGCTGGTGTGTGTGTGACGGTTTGGCCGGTCGAGGCTGCCCAGCTGCCGACCTGGATCGAGCGCCGCATGGGCGCGCGCGGCATGCAGCCCGAAGCGGATGCGCTGACGCTGCTGGCCGAGCGGGTGGAGGGCAACCTGCTGGCCGCCGCCCAGGAGATCGAAAAGCTGTATCTGCTCAACGGCCCCGGGGTTGTGGACCTGGACACCGTCACCGAGCTGGTCGTGGACAGCGCCCGTTACGATGTGTTTGGGCTGGTGGACAGCGCGCTGGCCGGCGACGCTGTGCACGCGCAGCGGGTGCTGGCCGGGTTGCGCGCGGAGGGGATGGATCCGGTGCTGGTGTTGTGGGCCCTGGCACGGGAAATCCGTGCCCTGGCGGCCATGGCGGCAGACCTGGAAAACGGTCTGCCGGCGGCCCGGGTGCTGGCCAGCCACCGCGTCTGGGAGAAGCGCAAGCCGGTGGTCGGGCGTGCTTTGCAGCGGGTGCCGGCGCGCCGGTGGCGGGACTGGCTGCGACGCTGCGCACGTATAGACCGGGTGATCAAGGGGCGTGCGACGGGCAGTTGCTGGGATGAACTGTTACAATTGAGCCTCGACCTGGCCGGGCTGGCTCGGGTCAGGATGTCGGCCTGACTTTGACAGACCTCGATGAGTGAAACAGCACAATCCATGAAGCTTGATGTGCCCGCCTACGTGCGTGGGATGGGTGAGACCGCGCGCGAGGCATCGCGACTGCTGGGACGTGCCGAGACGGCGACCAAGAACGCCGCGCTGCTGGCGATTGCCGACGGGCTTCTCGCTGAGCGGGCCCGCCTGGTGGCGGAGAACCACAAGGACCTGGAGGCCGGCAGACAGCGCGGCCTCGACGCGGCGCTGCTGGACCGCCTGGAACTGAGCGATGCGCGCATCGACAGCATGGCCGAGGGTTTGCGCCAGAT
>CBDTYI010000334.1:0-2964 GCA_965364565.1 uncultured Gammaproteobacteria bacterium
GAAAGCGCGTACTCAAAGGCTGCAACGCGGGTGATCGAATAACGTGCGGCGGTGGTAGCTATTGCAGCGACACCGTCGGGATGGCTGGAGGACTCATGCCGGGGCGACTGCATCTGTGGTCCCGGAAAGTCCTTGTCTGCCGGTGCCCCGTTTGACAGAGTCTGCCTTACTGCTACCCGTCTACAGATATGATTTTCGTCCGGTTTTGATCTGTATCAACACGCGGTAGAGTTTTGGAGTGCTAAATAGACGCCAGCAATAACGGATTGCAGGGTAGCTCCTGGCTGGTTCTGTAACACGGGCTAATGCTATCCTGCTTATTCTGGCTCTTGGGCCAGGAGAAGTGCCGCGTATCGGCTCTCGCACTATGGAGTGAGTCGGCGGAGACCGGTCGCCATCACCGCACCGAGAGGGAAGCAAACATGACAGCGATTCATTCCGACGCAGAATTCAGGGCAGCACTGGCGGGGCTGTCTGTAGAACAGCAGCGCAGGGTCGGCAAGCGCTTCCTGGACAACATCAGCGAGCTGTCCGATAACCCGAGACTGGAAAAATCTCTTGTGCTGCTGGACGGGACGCAGATGTCGGATCAGGATATCGGGGACGCGTTCCGGGTCGCGTCGACGGCGGCGCGCGACAGCTACACCCTGTGCGGCCGGGAAGCGGACTGGCGCCGCCAGGCCAGCCACTTCTTTGCCGCTGCCGCAGCCGCCTGCCTCGGCGCGACCGGTAAGGAGGGCCAGGACCAGGAACTGGCCTGGACCACCGCCATGAATGCGCGCATGGCGCGAGTGTGTGAAAAGATCGCCCAGGGGGAAGGTTACGATAACAGCGAGGTGGGAGAGCAGTACAAGATTCTCACAGACTTCCTGAATGCGTCGTAAGCGTTCGCGGCCCGTTTGCAGCTCAGCGCTTCACTGCCAGCGGAAGCTGTAGGAACCGATTGCGAGAAAGACGACCGTCATAGCCAGTAGCGCCGCGATCTGACCCGAGACCTCCGCGAGACCGGCGCCGTCGATCATAATGGCGCGGCAGGCAGCGATCAGGTGAGTCAGCGGGAGCAGCTGCGCCAGCGCCTGCACCCAGCGATGCAGTCCCTCCAGGGAAAACCATACCCCCGATAGAAACATCATGGGCCAGCCGATCAGATTGAGCAGGCCGCCCGCCAGTTCCTCGCTGCTGACCCGGGCGGCGACGAGCAGCGCCAGGCTGATCATGCTCACCGATCCCAGGGTAAATACCAGCAACAGGTCGAGATAACTGCCGAACATGCGGAAATCGACCAGCATGTCGGTGCCGGCGTATACCAGCACCGTCACGGCAAGGATGAGCCAGAGACGCGACACCATCTGCGCGGCGAGAAACTCCAGGGCGCTAAGCGGCGTCGCCTTCAGGCGTTTGAGCACCCCGTTCTTGCGGTAGCGGACGATGACATAGCCAACGCCGAACAGGGCGCTGAACATCATGTTCATGCTGAGCACCCCGGGTATCAGCCAGTCGATATAGCGGATTTCGCGTCCGCTGACGGTCTGCCTGATGTAATCCGCGCCGCCGCTGCCGCGCAGAACCCGCTCCAGGATGTAGCCGCGCGGAGAGCTGTCATTGATCCAGTAACGTCGCGCTGCCGGTTCGACAAGCATATCCAGTTGATGACGCTCCACCCGGGTCACGGCAGGCTGGCGCGAATTGACCGGAATGAACTGAATATACTCGGTGTCCGTGAAGGCGAGCGGCTGGCGGCTGTCCGCGCTGTCGATAATGCCCACTTTGTACAGGTCGAGCGTGTCACCGCTGAAGGCGAAACCGAACGCGAGCACCACCAGGAGCGGGAAACCGAAACTCCAGCCGAGCGCCGCACGGTCGCGCCAGTATTCCTTGTTACGGGCGATGAGGATGGCGAGGAAACGGCGGGGTTTAAGTGTCATACCGGTCAGGCTCTGAGTTGTTTCCCGGTGAGCTCCAGGAACAGATCCTCCAGCGTGCGGGGCCGGATGACCAGTCGATCGAGCGGCGTGCCGAGTTCCACCAGCCGGCGGATGGTGCTGTCCACGTCAGCCGTGAGAATTTCGATCACCTGCTCGCCCCGCAGCACGGTCGCGGCGAGCCCGCCACCGGTGGCAGGAAAGTCCTCGCGCGGCAGCTGCAGCACCACGTCGTTATAGTGTTCTGCGAGCAGCGCCTGTGGTGTCCCCTCGGCGATGATCTTGCCGTTGTCCATGATGGCAATTTCGTCGCACAGGCGATAGGCCTCCTCCATGTAGTGCGTGGTGAGGATGACGGTCTTCTGCCGCTGTTTGATGCGGGTCAGCAGATCCCAGAAATTGCGCCGCGCCTGGGGGTCCAGGCCGGTGGTGGGCTCATCGAGAAACAGAATCTCGGGGTCGTTTACCAGTGCAATGGCCAGCAGCAGGCGCTGCCGCTGGCCGCCGGACAGCCGCCCGGTATCACGGTTGAGAAACTGCCCGAGGGAACACAGCTCGATCAGGTCGCGCACCGGCAGCGGATGCGCATACAGGCGCCTGAACATAGCGAGTGTTTCCCGCACCGTGATGAAATTCTGCAGCGCGGTGGTCTGGAACATGATACCGGCCTGTTCCTGAAAGCGTTTCCCCAACGCCGCGCCGCGATAGCGGATACTGCCACTGGTCGGAGCAATAATACCCTCCAGCATTTCCACTGTGGTGGTCTTGCCGGCGCCGTTGGGTCCGAGCAGTCCGAAGCATATTCCTTTGTGCAGCTCAAAGCTGATGCCGTTCACCGCGTTCACGCCGGGAAAGTGTTTGACCAGGTCCTTGACGGCTAAAATGCTGGGCATGGGGCGGCCTTACGGCGTGGCGAGTGAGACGTGTCATCATACGCCCGCTGGCGCAGCACAGGAAAACATCCGTCGTCGGCCGGTTGAATTCCTGCAGCCGACATGCAAAGGTGCCCGTCGAACGCGCGGGGAGGAATTCGCAATGAGGC
>CBDTYI010000335.1:0-2956 GCA_965364565.1 uncultured Gammaproteobacteria bacterium
CTGCTGTTCGGCCACTACGGATTGTCGGTCAGTCCGGCGGTGGGCAGCTTCGGCTTCGCGCTGTTCATCTTCTCGGTCGGAATCCAGGCCGGTCCCAGCTTTTTCAGCGCCTTCCGCGAAGACGGACCCAAGTACATTGCACTGGCTGTACTGGTGGCGACAAGCGGCTTCCTGCTGGCGTGGTCGATCTCTCGGGTACTGGGCTTCGAGAACGGCTTCGACGCCGGTCTGCTGGCCGGCGCCCTGACCAGCACACCGACCCTGGCGGGCGCCCAGGACGCGATCCACAGCGGGCTGGCGGTGATTCCGGAGGGCATGGATGAGCAGAAGGTGCTGGAAAACGTCGGGGTCGGCTATGCGCTCACCTACCTCATCGGCACCGTGATCATGATTCTCATGGTGCGCTACCTGCCCCGCTTCCTGGGCCTCAACCTGGAGGCCATGGCCAGGAGCTACGCAAAGGAAAAAGGTCTGCTGCGCGCGCGCGGCGCGCGCGAGACCACGGCGGACACGCTGCCGGTGATACGCGCTTACCGCGTCGGTCCGGACGGCATCGGCAAGACCCTCAGCCAGCGCAAGGCGGAGCTGAACCAGCCCGGCGAGGTGCTCAGAGTGCGGCGCGGCAACGAATTTCTGGACCCGACACCGGACCTCGAACTGAGGGAGGGCGACATCGTCTCGGTGATCGCCAGCCTGCGCTTGCACCAGCTGGCGCAGGAAGCGCTCGGTGCGGAGGTGCTGGATGCCGAACTGCTCAATTACCGCATAGACGCCCACGAAATTGTGGTGCTGAGCAACTATGCGGTAGGCAAGACACTCAGAGCGCTCGACCTGCCGCGCAGCCACGGCTGTTGGGCGAACGGGCTGGTGCGCGCGGGTATCGAACTGCCGGTCAGCGACGACGTCGTGCTGCTGAAAGGCGACCGGCTGCACGCGGTCGGGGAGGAATCGCGGCTGCGCAAGCTGGCCGAACTGATCGGCTACCTGGAGCAGGAAGTCGAGGAAACCGACCTGGTGACCTTCTCCTTCGGCATCGCCGCCGGTGTCCTGCTCGGCCTGGTCGTATTCAAGGCCGGCGCGGTCGCCATTGGTCTGGGCACCGCCGGCGGGCTGCTGGTGACCGGCATCCTGATCGGTTACCTGAGCTCGATAAATCCGACCTTCGGGCGGGTGCCGGCCGCAGCGCGCTTTCTGCTCAAAGAACTGGGCCTGATGTTGCTGATGGCCTCCATCGGCCTCAACGCCGGTGGCGGCATTGTCGAGGGGCTGCTGAACGTCGGACCGGCCATCGTGGTCGCGGCGCTGCTGGTGGCCACCCTGCCCATCGGCATCGGCTATGTGGTGGGCCGCAAGCTGCTGCACCTGAATCCGGCACTGCTGCTCGGCTCGCTGACCGGCGCCATGACCAGCACGCCCGCATTGGGCGTGGTCACCGACGCCGCCCGCAGCAGTGTGCCGGCAATCGGCTACGCGGGCACCTACACTTTCGCCAATGTGCTGCTGACCTTCGCCGGCAGCTACATGATGATGATCTGAGTCCGAGCTGGCTGCGGGCCTGTGCGGGCCCGGCCAGGGGCCTTTGGGACCAACAGCGTCTGTGGCAGAATTGAGATCCAGAGAAAGGGACCCGGCATGCCAACGCGAGAGAAATTCATCGCCCGAATGAAAGCCCAGCTCGACGCCTGGGGCGCGGAGTTAGACAAGCTCGAATCCAGGACCGAGCATACGCAGGCAGATCTCAGGCACAAATACCAGGCAACCATCGCGGAACTGCGCGACAAGCAGGCCGCTGCCAAACACAAGCTCGGCGAGATCGAGCACGCCGGCGAGCACGGCTGGGCAGACCTGAAGGACGAAGTGGAGAGAGCCTGGGCGGCGTTCAAGGTCAGTTTGGATGCCTTGCGCGATTTTTCCGATCATTCTTAGCCGCCTGCCGGTAGCGCACCGCGACCCTCACCTGGCCCGTTGACAAGGACTGCGCATGAGCAGCTATCAATTTGGTGGTTTCGTTTCCTTTACGCTTGCGATCATCCTTCTGTTTATTGGCAAGTCGCTGGTAAGCAGGGTCGAAATCCTGCGCCGCTACAGTATCCCGGAGCCCGTCATCGGCGGTTTTCTGTGTGCCGCGGCGGTGGGTGTCGCATATTTCGTGTTTGACCTGAAGATCACTTTCACCCTGGAAGTCAGGGACTGGCTGCTGCTGTACTTTTTTGCCGCCATCGGCCTGCGCGCGGATATTCGCACCCTGATCTCGGGCGGCAAACCGCTCGCCATCCTGCTGGCCCTGGCCACGACATTCATATTCCTGCAGAACCTGACCGGTATCGGTGTCGCCACCGCCTTCGGCATGGATCCCAAGGCGGGTCTCATGGTCGGCTCGATCTCGCTGACCGGCGGTGTCGGCACGGCGCTGGCCTGGGCGCCCACCTTCGTCGACTCACTCGGTATCAGCAATGCCCTGGAGCTGGGTGTGGCGGCGAATACCGTGGGACTCATTTCGGCCTGCGTGATCGGCGGTCCGATCGCGCGTTACCTGATTACCCGCCACCGCATCGCGCCGAGCGCTGACAAGCAACTGGATATTGGTGTGGAGCACGAAAAACAGCGCTCCACCATGGTGGATTCCTACGGTATTCTCTGGGCCTGGCTGTGGCTGAACGTCGCCATGATTTTCGGTTACTTCCTCAACGAGGCGCTGGAGGCGGGAGGGCTGCAACTGCCGTTATTCGTCTCCTGCCTGATCGGCGGTATCCTGATCGGTAACGCGCGCAACCTGATTCTGAAGAAAGATGAAGTGTATCCCGGTGCGAAGCTCGGTATCGCGCTGATCTCGGATATCAGCCTGGGTATGTTCCTCACCATGGCACTGATGGGGCTGGCGCTGTGGGAACTGGAGGGACTGATGCTGTTTATTGCTGTCGTTCTGGCGTTTCAGATCCTGCTGTCCGTCGTGTTC
>CBDTYI010000336.1:0-2938 GCA_965364565.1 uncultured Gammaproteobacteria bacterium
TGAAGAGGTCCGCCGCGTGACGCAGGAGCAGTCCCATACGCAGCAACTGGGTGAAGACCCGTCCAGCACCGGGACAGCCGGCGCCGGCGCGATGCCGACGCAACCGGCTGAAGCGGCAGAGCACGAACCAGAGAAAACCGATAGCCTGCTCGGGGGGCATCTGAAAACGCTCTCGAGATTCAAACGGCACGAATAACCATGCCCGTATTCCAGTACAAGGCGGCAAGCATTGACGGCGAGGTCTTCAACGGCACCCTGAGCGGCACCAGCCGGGAACAGGTGGTCGCTCAACTCCAGGCCCTGGGACAAATCCCGATACAGGTTAATGAGTCTACTCAGCCTGGAAGCAAAAAACGCAGCCGCAGTCTCATACGTCGAGGAACCGGGCGTATCACCGATCAGCATATCAGCAATGCGACCCGTGAACTGGCCACCCTGCTGCGCGCCGGCCTGCCGCTGGACCGGGCGCTGTCAATCCTCTCCTCCCTGTCTGAAGGCGAACGCATGAAACAACTGCTGGTGGAAATACGGGAGCAGGTCAAGGGGGGGGCCACACTCGCGGATGCGATGCAGGCGCAGGAGGGCGTATTCAGCCGTTTCTACCTCAACCTGCTGCGTGCCGGTGAAGCCGGCGGTGCGCTCGAAGTCGTTCTGGAACGCCTGGCTGAACATATGGAACAGAGCCGGGAAGTACAGGACACCCTGCTCTCTGCGCTGATCTATCCCGCCATACTGATCTTCGTCGCCGTGATCTCGATATTCATCCTGCTCGGATACGTCGTACCCCAGTTCGCAGAACTGTTCGAGGGTGTCGGCCAGGTACTGCCTTTACCGACCCGGATTACCATCGCCACCGGAGAATTCCTGCAGAGTTTCGGCTGGGTCCTTGTACTGCTGGCAGCTGCAGCTGCCTGGCGGGTACGCTACCAGCTCAGCCAGCCAAAGGGACGCTACCAGTGGCATGCCCGGTTTCTCAAACTCCCGCTGGCCGGATCGATTATCACCAAGATCGAGGTCACCCGCTTTGCCCGCACGCTGGGGATGCTGTTGCACAACGGCGTACCGCTGCTGAAGGCACTGAGCATCGTCAAGGACACCGTCGACAACCGGGTTATCGCCGATGGACTCGAACGTGTGGCAAGCAGCCTGAAGGAGGGCCAGAGCCTCGCCGAACCGCTGGCAGAAGTTGCACACTTCCCGGCCTTCGCGGTCCATATGATCCGCGTCGGCGAAGAATCCGGTCGCCTGGAGGACATCCTGCAACAGGTCGCGCAGGTCTACGAACGGGAAACCCAGACAACCATCAAGCGGGCACTGGCGCTGCTGGAACCCATACTCATCCTGGTGCTCGGGATGGTCATCGCCGGGGTCATCATCTCCATCCTGATGGCCATACTCGGCATCAATGAACTGGTATTCTGAACGTAACGAAAAACACATTAAGGAGCGGAGACTGTTGAAAATCTCAAATAGACAACACGGTTTTACCCTGATCGAGCTGCTGGTAGTCCTGGTAATCCTGGGATTGCTGGCCGGCCTGGTCGGTCCACAGGTATTGCGCTACACCGGCAGCGCGAAAAGCGACACTGCCGGGCTACAGATCGAGGAACTGGGCGCGGGACTGGATCTGTTCCATCTCGAGGTCGGTCGTTACCCAACCACGGATGAAGGGCTCCAGGCCCTGGTCGAGCAGCCCACCGGGGTTAGCACATGGAACGGGCCGTACCTGAAGAAAAAGCGCATTCCCGCGGACCCCTGGGGCAACGAGTATCATTACCGGTCGCCCGGTGAGCAAGGCGTGTACGACCTGTTTTCATACGGCAATGACAATACGGAAGGTGGCGAGGGTAACGACGCGGACATCGTCAGCTGGTGAACGCTGACCGCCGGAATTTGAAAACCGCGAGCGGCTTCACGCTGCTCGAGATCATGGTGGTCATGGTCATCGCCGGTTTAATGATTGCACTGGTCCCCCCGCTGTTTTCCAGCGCTGTCTCTGGCACCAAGCTCAAGGGCTCGGCGCGTGACCTCGCCATCGTACTGCGCGAGACCCGCAGCAAGGCGATTATCCACAACACCGAGCAGCTTGTGCACCTGGATCTGAAAGAACCCCGCTACCGGGTCGGTAACGGCAAAATCCAGGCCCTGCCCGAGAATGTGGACATGGCCGTGGAAGTGGTGACCGGGGCACGCATTGAAGAGACAGCACAACACGTGCTGCGCTTCTTCCCGGACGGCAGTTCCAGCGGCGAGCTGATCACACTCAGCGGCGGTAACCGTGCCTATTACCTGCAGCTGAACTGGCTGACCGGCAGCATCACCATTACCGAAGGCTTAAGTGATGCTGGCTAATCAGTATCAGCGGGGCTTCAGCATGATCGAAATCCTGGTTGCCTTCGTGATCCTGGCAATGTCACTGACCGTCATTTTCAGGATCTTCTCAGGCGGACTGCGCAATGTCGCACTGTCGGAAGACTACGCCCAGGCGGTACTGGTCGCGGAAGCACAACTCTCGGCAATTGGTGTCAGCGAACCCCTGGAACAGGGTGTGACCTCCGGCGAATGGGGCGATCGTTTTCGCTGGCAACGCCTGGTCGAACTCTACCAGCCATGGGAGCAGGACAAGGAACTGACCGCTCCGCTGCTGGGCTACCTCGTCACCGTCAACGTGGACTGGGAGCATGCGGGGCGCAATCGCCAGATCTCGTTGAGCAGTGTACGCCTGAAGCAGGTGGAACGATTAGCAGGGCGCGGCTGATGATAGCTTGTGTGACACGTTCAGCAATGGATGCCCCACCAGGTATCAAAATGAATCGTGAAACGGGATTCACCCTGCTGGAGATCATGGTGGCACTCGTAGTACTAAGCATGATTGTGACCACTGCCTTCGGCGCACTGCGCATGGGTGAGCGCAGCTGGGAAGCCGGGCTTGCGCGTA
>CBDTYI010000337.1:0-2917 GCA_965364565.1 uncultured Gammaproteobacteria bacterium
GATGAGCGCCCTACGCTGGCTGGAAGCGGGCGCCACCGGCAGCTACGGCACGGTGGTCGAACCCTGCAATGTGCCGGGGAAATTCCCCCATCCCGGTCTGCTGATGGAAGCCTACGGCGCCGGTCGCACCCTGCTGGAAGCCTACTGGCAGAGCGTACAGCAGCCCGGCGAAGGCATATTTATCGGCGACCCCCTGGCCGCACCCTACGACGGCTACCGGCTGGAACGCGAGGGAAACCAGTTGCTCCTGGTCACCCGCGTGCTGCAACCCGGAGCATACCGCCTATCCTATGCGACCGATCCGGTGGGACCGTTCCACACGCTGCCTGCGTTACTGGAGGTGGGTTACCACCAGCGGCACTTTGTGCTGCCGGATATCGAAGCGGCCAACTATCTCAGGCTGGAACGCCGTTAGCCCGCGCCCGCTCGCCGCGCGCGGCGAGCAGCCTGTTCATCTGCGCATCGTGCGCCCGCGACAGCAACACCAGGGCCGCGACGGTTCCGATCAGGGCGTACAGCATGTCGGACTGGGTATCCCAGGTGTAGCCCTGAATGCCCAGAAAGGCCTCTGCGGAATCACCGGTAGCCAGCGCCGCCCACCACTCCACCAGCTCGTAGAAAGCGCTGAGCGCCAGGCAGAAACAGACAATGAAGAAATTGCGCCAGGCGGCGCCATTCACCACCGCCAGACGCACCAGGAGTTCACGCGCCACCATGGCCGGCACCAGGCCCTGCGCCAGGTGACCCAGCTTGTCAAAGTTATTGCGCTGCCAGCCCATGGGCTCCCTGAGCCAGTCGAACAGCGGCACTTCCGCATAGGTATAGTGGCCGCCGACCATCAGAATAATGGCGTGAACAAGAATCAACACATAGACCAGCGTCGTGAGGGGGAAGCGGCGGCGGGTTGCTACCAGCACGGGCAACGCCACCAGCGCCGGTGTCACCTCCAGAAACCAGGTAAAATAGTCCTTCGGCTCGACGGCCGACCAGACCAGCACGGCGAGGAAAGTCAGCAACCAGATCCAGACCGGGGTGGAAGGTAAACGCGGCAAGGTGTCGGGCCCCCGAAGGCAAAAATATACTTATGTATTAATAATGGTTTTTTTGCTTGAAATAAAGGAGTTTTTCGTTGCAGGGGAAAGCATACCCTCGGGCTGCTTCCTGGATTAAACTAGCGGGTGTTGAGTCCGGCGCGACGCGTGCAACAACATCGAGAACATCGCGTTGGACAACGTTTAGTTCAGGACAGGCAAGCGCTCATCGCGCACCAGTCAGCCATTCGAGGGAACAGGAACATGAGCAAAGCAGCCTCCAAAGCCAACCCGGAGCTACTCTCTGACGGACGTCTCGCAGATCTGGACAGCTGGAACGAAGACGTCGCAAACCAACTGGCCGCCAAAGACGGCATCACACTGGGCGAAGACCACTGGCAGGTCATCAACGCCATGCGAGACTACTACCGGGAATTCAACGTCTCGCCGGTCAAGAAGCTGCTCAAGCGCAGCCTCAAGGAACACACCAAATCCGACCGCTTCGATGACAAACTGCTCGACAGCCTGTTTCCGCACGGCGTGTTGACCCAGGGCTCCAAGATCGCCGGCGTTCCCCTGCCCTACCTGGACGTGGAACTGGAGCGCTCGACCTTGACGGCCAAACCGGCCAGCGCCGAAGCCAAGCACTTCACCGAGAGTTTCGAGTTCGAGGGCAAGCAGTACCCCGTCACCCACCTCGGCAACCTGATTGACCTCCATCTGTGGAACGAGAAGGTGGCGGAATTCATGGCCGGCAAGGAAAACATTACCTTGACCGACGAGCACTGGGAAATCCTCAATTTCCTGCGCAAGTTCTATTTCGAGTACGGCATTGCGCCGATGGTCAAGATCCTGCAGAAACACCTTGCGCACGAGATCGGGCCCGAACAGGCCTCCAAGGAGCATCTCTACGCCCTGTTTCCCGGCGGTCCGTCGCGGCAGGGGTCGCGCATCGCCGGTCTGCCGGAACCGCAGGGCTGTATCGACAGCTAAGTGGAACCACCGCGCCGCTCGGCACCGGAGCCGAACCAGAACGCGGGGTCTTTGGCGAGGAACTCCTGCGCCGGCATGTAGTGTGTGCCGTCGCAGGAGAAATTCAGGCATACCAGCCCGTTGATCACATTCACCGACGCGGCGCGCAAGTAGACCGTGGGGTCGGCGAGGCGCAGGTTCACCAGGCTGTCCAACACCTGCCGCAACTGCGGTGCACCGATCAGCGCATCGTCCGGATAACGGTCTCCCGGGTAGGCAAGACAGACCGACGGATCGATGATTTCATCCAGCACGTGCACCCGGTAACGGCGCGGATCGCTGTTCAGCCACAGCGTGGCACGCGAGCTGCTGTAGTGGAGCTTGGCGTGGAAAATACCGCGTTCGGCCATCAGCTCGTGGACGATATCGTGCACCTGGTTCAAACACACGTCCATCGCCGAGGGTACCCGCTCCTGGTTGAACAGATTCTGGCGGATGGCCGGGTCACCGCGGATCTGGCGCCAGCGCGCCGGGACCTGCGCGGCCTGCTGAAGCTGCGGCAGATCGCGTAAATCAAAGTCGGCGGCAAGACAGCCGAGCGCGACAGTTTGCGCCCCATACACGCGCTGCAGCGCCGTCACACAGCTGCGCCGGCTGGAGCGGCTGATGTACACGTCGGAGAGCAGGAAGTCGCGGCCGGCCGCATAACCCGACAGGTAGGGGCGTCCGCTGAGGTTCTGGCCACGCGCCCCGACATCTGCACCCGACCTGCCGACACTGGCACTTACCTGACGCCCGTCACTATCGATGGCATACAACAGCTGACAGCAGGGAATGTCTGCGAGCGATTCCCTAAGCACCCGGTCCAGCACCTCAGCATCGTCCCAGGCGCAGGCACAGCGCTCCGCAATCGG
>CBDTYI010000338.1:0-2857 GCA_965364565.1 uncultured Gammaproteobacteria bacterium
CTAGAAAACGTATCAGCATTACGGGGCATCCTTAAACCGCGTCCCAGTGTCCTCCGGTCGAGCCGAAACCCGCGCTCAGCCGCCGCTGGCTGCCCTAAACAAACACTTGCCGGCAGCACGCTGTGCCGCCACAATCTCGCTTTTCCAGTTGTCCGCCTCGGGGCCGATAACCGGACATGGATTACGGGAAGCCACCATGCCGGCGGACACCCCCAGCAAGATCGACATAGTCAACGAGCGCTATCTGCTCAGTCAGGCGCTGCTGAGCGCGACGGCGGGCGTGGCGCGTTGTACCGAACCGGGCGAGGTGCTGCGGGCGATCTGTCATTCCTTCGCGACCGCCAGCGACCACATCAAACTCGCCTGGATGCGCCTGGGCGAACTCGATGCGCAAATTCTGCACCCCGAATACGCCGTGGGTTCCGCGGCGGTGTACGCGGGCGGGCTGCAGATCAGTCGCAACCCCGTGCGTGGCGAATGCCCCGTGATGGACGCCCTGGAATGCTGGGACACCGTATCTGGCGACGTCACTGCCGAGAACTCGCCGGTGCTGGAGGCGATCCAGAACAGGGAGGCCGCGAGCGGCAATTTGTCGCCGGCCGAGGGGTGTGTCGGCAAGATCGGTCTGTGCTCCGTGGTCGCGCTTCCGGTCGGCCAGCGTGGCGATGAGCTTGCGGGGATTGTGGCGCTCTATTCGGATCTACCGGGTTATTTCGATCGCGTCGGTACCGAGTTTTTCGCCGCCTTCATTCATCTCGCCAATGCCTCGCTGGAGCAGTGCAATCTGCTGCGCAACCTCACTCACATGGCCAGCCACGACGTGCTCACCGGTCTGATGAACCGGCGCGGGACGCAGGAGTGCATGGAGCGTGAACTGGCGCGCAGTATGCGCAAGGGGCGCCCCCTGTCCATCCTGCTGTTCGACATCGACCGCTTCAAGCTGGTCAACGACCGGCTCGGGCACAAAGAGGGCGATGGGGTGCTCAAAGCGGTCGCCGACGCGGCGCACAGTATGCTGCGCGGCGAGGACTATTTCGGTCGCTGGGGTGGTGAGGAGTTTATCTGCGTGCTGCCCGACGCGTCGCGCGCGGACGCGATGGCGCTGGCCGAGCGCATGCGCAAGACCATCGCGCACACCCGGGTCGAGGCATCGTCCGGTGTCCTCGGGGTAACCGCCAGCTTCGGAGTGTCTACCTTTCCGCACGACGGTGACAGTATCGACAAGCTGATTGCGGCGTCCGATGCCGCCTTGTATCAGGCCAAGCGCGCCGGGCGCGACCGCTGCGTGAGCGCGGAGGTCGTCCAGCAGGACATTTACAGTATCGGAAACATGCTGGATTCGGCGCTGTCGGAACACCGCATCGTGCCGGCGTATCAGCCCATCATCGATCTGGCCACCGGCAAAGTGGTCGCCGAAGAGACGCTGGCGCGCATGGTCACGCCGGATGGCCAGGTCGTCGAGGCGGCGCGTTTCATTGCCGCGGCCAGTCAGCTGCAGCTGTTGCACCGCATCGATCAGGCGATTGTCATGCAGGCGTTTTCGCACTGTGTGGTCGGTCTGCAGAGCGGCATGAACCGGCTCGATCACTTCGTCAACATCTCGGCCGACCTGCTGCGTCACTCGGAGCTGGTGGACGAGCTGCTGCAGGCGGCGCGCAAACACTGCAGTGGCTGTGGCGGTCTGATCGGCGATGTGAAGCCCATGATCATCGAAATCACCGAGCGCGAACTGCTCGCCGATATCGACGCTGCACGGGAAATGCTGATGCCATTTATCGACTTCGGGCTGCGCCTGGCGCTGGACGACTTCGGCAGCGGGTATTCCTCCTATCAGTACCTGGCGGACCTGCCGATCGATTTCCTCAAGATCGACGGAACGCTGGTCAGGCGCATCAACGAGCCCAAAGTGCGGGCCATCGTCCAGGGAATACAGGATACCGCCGATGCCCTCAATATCACTACGCTCGCCGAGTTCGTCGAGAATGCCCGCACCGAGGCGATCCTGAAGGAGATCGGTGTGCACTGGGCGCAGGGTTACTACTACGGCAAGCCGGCTATCGTCCATCAAAAGGGGCTCACCCTCGCGCCCGGCTGCCGGGGTTCGCGAAACGGCACCGGCGGTAAGCGCGGCTAGCTGCACCCTGCGAGGTCTTTCAGCGCGGCAGACTGACGGCGGCCACGCCGTACAGGAGTACCGCGCTCACTACGACCACCGTGAACCCGAAGTGCATGGCGAGCAGTGTGGCGAGCACGGCGCTGATCACCGATGCGCAGCCGTTGATGCCCCACGCCCAGGGGATCAGTGCGGGCGCTCGTTGCCCGACCCGGGTGATGCCGAGGGGAAACGGCAGGCCCATGAAGAACGCCAGCGGCGCTATGAGTACCACCGAAACCAGGATGCGCAGGCTGTCCGCAAGGCCGGCAAACGGCGCCAACAGTCGGTCGAGCGCAAACAGATAGACCACACTCGCAACAGCAATGATCGCGACTGCCACGCTCACAGCGGCACTAGTCCGCACCAGGCGCTGTGAGTAAAGGCTGCCGGCGCCGGCAAACAACAGAAACGCCGTCAGCACCACCGCCACGGCGTACAGCGGATGGTGCAGGAACAGGACGAATTTCTGGATAAACGCGATTTCCAGAAACAGGAACGCCAGCCCCAGGGCACCGAAGTAGACCAGCACCCGCCAGCGCTGCGTGCCCGCTACGCCCGCTGCGGCGCTGCGACGCAGGAACCATAGCGGTAACAGGATCAGCACCAGACTCGCCGCCACCGCCTGCACCAGGGTAGCGGCCAGGATAAGGTAGCCGGTGTCCAGCAGCGGTACGCCGCCACGCCCGAACAGCGTCAGGATCT
>CBDTYI010000339.1:0-2846 GCA_965364565.1 uncultured Gammaproteobacteria bacterium
TTGTACAAGGCTGGTATCAGTTTGAGCTCGGCGAGGTTTCCGGTAGCACCGAAAATGACGAATGTGCAGTCTTCCATGTCCGTGCTGGTGTCCGCTGTTGGTATTATGAACAACGGCAGTCTAATACATTGGCTTGACGCTTGCTTGCCCTTACCCCAACCTAAACGAAATCAGCACCTGGTGCCAGCCATGGACATCCTATTTGCAAGCAGTGAAGCCCACCCGCTGGTCAAGACCGGCGGCCTGGCCGACGTGTCGGGCAGTCTGCCGCGGGCCATAAAGAACGCCAAACAGGAAATACGCCTGATATTGCCCGCCTACCGCGCCGCAGTCGCGGCTGCGGGCAGCCTGAAGACCGTGGCCGAGCTGGTCCTGCCGGGGCCAGGCACCCCGGTGCGTATCCTGCAGGGCAGCCTGCCGCACACCCGCGTACGCGTCTACCTGGTTGATGCGCCGGAGTATTTCGATCGCCCCGGCGGACCTTACAGCACTCCGGAAGGTGACGATTGGCCCGATAATGCAGCACGCTTTGCACTGTTCGGGCGCGCCGTGTGTGAAATCGCCATGGGTCGTGCCGGGCTGGACTGGAATCCGGACCTGGTGCACTGCAACGACTGGCAGACCGGGCTGGTGCCTGCCCTGTTGTCGCGGGAGGCCGAACCGCCCGCCAGTATTTTTACCATTCACAACCTCGCCTACCAGGGCCTGTTCAGCCGGACCGAATTCCAGGCGCTGGATCTGCCACCGCGGTGGTGGTCGATGAATGCGCTGGAATTTCACGATCAGATGTCGTTCATCAAGGGCGGGCTGATTTTCTCGGACTGGATCACCACCGTCAGCCCTACCTACGCGCGCGAAATCCAGACCGCGGAGTTCGGCTGCGGCCTGGAAGGCCTGTTGAAACTGCGCAACGCGCGCCTGACCGGCATTCTCAACGGCGTGGACTACCAGGTGTGGAATCCCGGCCGCGACCGCTTGATACCGCACACCTACACAGCGCGCACCTTGCGCCTGAAACAGGAAAACAAGACGGCCCTGCAGGACGCATTCGGGCTGCCGGTGAAAACCGAAGTACCGCTGTTCGGCCACGTGGGGCGGCTGGTAGAGCAAAAAGGCCTGGATCTCATCATGGATCTGGTTCCGCAACTGGTGCAGCGCCGTTTGCAGCTGGTGTTTCTGGGAACCGGGCAGCCGCAGCTGGAACAGGCCCTGCGCCAGGCTCACGAGCGCCACCCGAGCAAGATCGGCGTGCGCATCGCCTATGACGAACAACTGGCACACCTGATCGAAGCCGGTTCCGATGCCTTCCTGATGCCGTCCCGGTTCGAGCCGTGCGGGCTGAACCAGCTGTACAGTCTGCGCTACGGAACCCCGCCCATCGTGCGTCGCACCGGCGGACTGGCCGACTCGGTGGTCGACGCTGATGGTCCGAACCTGTACGCACGCAAGGCCACCGGATTCGTGTTTGACCATGCCGAGCCCGCGCAACTGCTGCGCGCAATCGACCGGGCTCTCAATCTGTACGCCCAGCAGCGGGTCTGGAAGGATCTGGTCGAGACCGCCATGCACCAGGACTTCTCGTGGACACGCAGCGCAAACGCCTATCTGGAGCTCTATCAGCGCGTTCTGGAAGCTCACCGCACAGGCCGTGACGGCCTGCACCGAGATCCTTCGCTGGACGTTTCGGAAATTCTTGCCTAGCCGCTCTCGCTATGCCCGGCTTGAATTTCCGGCGCCCCCACGGCGCGCTTTGGAACCGGGTATAATGGTCGGCCCGTTGCGCCCGGAACTCTAAAAGTATGGATATGGCAGTACAGCAAAGCATAACCCCACCCCCCAGAGACAAAGAGCTGCGCTCGCGGGTGCGCCTGTTCGGCAACCTGCTCGGCGAAGTGCTGGCAGCCCAGGCCGGGCACGATGTGCTGGCGACCGTCGAGCTGTTGCGCAAGGGTTACATTCGTCTGCGCAACAGAGAGGATGCGGCGCTGCGCGCCCGTCTGGCGAAGAAAATCGACAGCCTGGACCCTGACACCCTGAGTCACGTGGTACGCGCTTTCAATATGTATTTCAGTCTCGTCAACATTGCGGAGGAGGCATTTCAGCACCGCGAACGCCGTCGCGTCGTGCGCCAGGGCGGACCGCTTTGGCGCGGCTCCTTCGATCATACGCTGCGCGAGTTGCATGCCGAGGGAATCAATGCGGAGCAGATCCAGGCGCTGCTCGACTCGGCGCTCTACCTGCCCGTGTTCACGGCGCATCCGACCGAATCCAAACGCCGCGCCATAATGCACAACCTGCGCCGCATTTTCGTTACCGCCGAACGACTGGACGGCCCCGCCCTGAGCAGAGAGCAACGCGAGGACATCATCCGGGAACTCCGCGACCAGATCCAGGTGCTGTGGAAAACCGACGAGGTCCGGACGCAGAAACCCAGCGTCGAGGACGAAATACGCAACGGCCTGTTCTATTTCCGCGAGTCTTTGTTCGAGGCAGTGCCGCTGGTGTACCGCTACCTGGAAAAAGCCATGCGCCGCGTGTACGGCGACGTCGGGCTGCGTGTGCCCGGACTGCTGAACTTCGGCTCATGGATCGGCGGAGACCGCGACGGCAATCCCCACGTAAAACCTGCCACCACCGCCTACGCGCTGCGCATGCACATGCGCGAAATACTCTGCGAGTATCTGCGCCGGCTCGAGGATATGCGCGGCAAGCTGACCTATTCCAGCCGCCTGGTACAGCCCAGCCAGGCATTCACGGACAGCCTTGAGCGCGATGTTCGAGACTACCCGCCATCGATCGGCGAAAACCCCAACCGCTATTCGCACGAACCCTATCGCCGCAAGCTG
>CBDTYI010000340.1:0-2838 GCA_965364565.1 uncultured Gammaproteobacteria bacterium
CCAGCACGCCAACCGCTTCGATGCCGTACCCTGTCAGCGAAATAATGTCTTGGAAACTCACTTTGCCTCACCACCTTTCAATCCACTGTCGATGGGCCGGTGCTGAAAACGCTATTCGCTGTCGCCGCCCGCCTCGCGCACGCCGAAATTCATACCGATCGACAGGCGCGTGGCGCCGCTCAGGTTCGCGCTCACTTCGTGCACCACCTGCGGCCCAAACAACACCAACATGCCCTCCCGGGGCGTTATGCGCGTAACCGCCGCACCCTGGCTCAGGATCAGATCACCCGAATTCCCGGGGACGCTGACGTAGTACGCGCCCGAGGCCAGTTCGTCATCTTCGTCGTGGCTGTGCGGAAGCGTCCTGTGCCCGGGCCCCATTTCGTTGAACCAGAAACCGACCGCGAGACCGGGCTGTTCGCGGCGCAGAAAGCGGCAGGCCGCCCGGCGGGCGGCTGCCAGCAGTGGCTGCAGCGCCGGCAGGCTTTGCTCGGGAAGGTAGATGTTTTCGTAGCGACCCTCGAAATAGTGACTGCGCCTGGTCTCCGCGCTGTCGGCAAGCGCCCGGTATTGCTCCAGGATGGCAGCATTGGCCGCGGCCGCCCCGGGCAGCTCGGTCACGTAGTAGTCGATGCGGTATTCGTGCAGCCCGGTCATGGATTCGATTGGCACAACGCAGTTCGCTTGTACCATAATACCCGCAAGCCCCGCTCAGCTGCATCTCCCGCCATGAATGACGACACAGACCAATTGGAGGCGCAGGACCAGCCCCCCAGCAAAAGCCAGCTCAAGCGCGATGCCCTGGCCCTGCAAGCGCTCGGCGCCGACCTGCTGGAGCTGCCCGAGGCGGACTGGGTCGCGCTCGGCCTGCCGGAAGCGCTGATCGCCGCGCTGCGGGACGGAAGACGCATTCACGCCCATGGCGCGCGCAAACGGCAGCTGCAGTACATCGGCAAACTGATGCGCGCCATCGACCCCGAGCCTGTCCGCGAACACTTCGAACAGCTGCGGCTGAAAAGCCGCGAGCAGACGCGTGCTCACCACGAGCTGGAACACTGGCGCGACCGCCTGATCGACGAGGGCGACAGCGCAGTGGAAGCCTTCCTGGCGCTGCACACCGAAGCCGACCGCCAGCAGCTGCGTCAGCTGGTACGCCAGGCGCGCAAGCAACGCGACCACAATCAGCCGCCCGCCGCCAGTCGCGCCCTGTTCCGCTATCTCAGGGAACTGAGCGTCGGGTAATAGCCACGGAAAACACGGAAAGCACGGAAAAAATACTATAGAAACACCAGCCGCTTCGATTGGAGAGTTACCTGGCTCGAGGCTGGTCTGCACTCTAAACGGTGACCGGGCTAGCGGCGGCATGAGTTACGGTGCCTGCCACCCATGCTGTGCCAGACAGCTACCGCACATTTATTGAATGTCCGTGCTTTCCGTGCTTTCCGTGGCTATTGCAAGCGAATTTCCGTGTCTTCCGTGGCTATTACAGAATGCCCTGCGGCATCACACCCGGCAGACGATGTGCCGGTGGTCGAGACAGGGGAAGGTGCGGCGGATATTCCTGAGGCGCTTCAGGTCCATGTCGGCGCACACCAGTCCGGAACCGTTGGCCAGCTCGTTCATCACCTGGCCCCAGGGGTCGACGATCATGCTGTGACCGTAGGTGGCGCGGCCGTTGAGATGGTACCCGCCCTGGCCGGCGGCCAGCACGTAACAGAGGTTTTCGATGGCGCGCGCGCGCACCAGCGGCTCCCAGTGCGCACGCCCGGTAATCGCGGTAAAGGAAGACGGCAGCGCGATGATTTCCATGCCCTGATCGAGCATGGTGCGGAACAATTCCGGAAAGCGCAGGTCGTAGCACACCGCCAGCCCCAGTTTACCGAATGGCGTATCGACCACGACGGTAACATCGCCCGGCTCTATGGTCTGTGACTCTGTATAGCGCTCGTCGCTGTCCACCAGCGAAACGTCGAACAGGTGAATCTTGTCGTAGCGCGCCGCGCACCTGCCCTTGTCGTCGTAGAGCAGACACGCCGCGCGTATCTTGTTTTCGTCTGCAGCCGCCAGCGGCACGGTGCCGCCGACCAGCCAGATACCGTGTTTCCTGGCCTGTTGCGCAAGAAAATCCTGAATCGGGCCACCCTGCGCCGATTCCCGCACCGCGACTTTGTCGCTTTCCTCCTTGCCCATGATGGCGAAGTTTTCCGGCAACACCACCAGGCCCGCGCCTTTGTCCACCGCCATACCGACCAGGCGTTCGGCTTCCAGCAGATTTGCCCCCACATTGGGTCCCGACGCCATCTGAATGCAGGCTACCGTTGTCACGGATGAGTTACCTCGCCACCAGTTCTAGTTCGATACGATCGGCCTGGTGACTGCCCGCCACCAGTTCCTGGTCGGCGCCGGGAATACCCAGTGCAATCAGCCAGGAACGCAGTTCGTGGGCCCACAACAAACCCTCCTCGCCGCCCGGATAGCGCACCAGGAGGCGTTGCCCGGGCTGCCTGAACCAGGCCGCAGCCAGTTCCGGCAGCGGTTCCATCTGCGCCACCGAACGGCCGTCGCGGGGCTGCGCCCAGGTGTCGGCGCTCAGCGACCAGAGCTGCTCCTCGGCCGTTGTTGGACGCGAACACAACAGCCCAAACAGCAGGCTGACAGCAACGGCGTGGGGCCACACTTTCATGCGCGAAGCATACCACAGCGACTCGGCGGCGCACCGTGCCCGCCCCCATTCCCGCTAACCTTCGATATCAGTGGCGCGGTACACTAGGAAACTTATGATCAATTCGCTTCTCGTCATCCCGGCGCATGCCGGGATCCAGTGAATTCAACGATATG
>CBDTYI010000341.1:0-2799 GCA_965364565.1 uncultured Gammaproteobacteria bacterium
GTCGCCATTCCCTAGCGAAGCAGGGAGTCGCCGCCGCCCAGCACTTCACCGACACCGCGACCCAGCGCCGTGCCCAGCCGCTTGCTGAATTTCTGCAGCAGGTCTTCGGTCGGCGTGTAGTCGACAATCGTCTCGGCGCCGATCACTTCCCGCGCAACATAACTGGAGCTGGCCAGTTCGTCCACCAGCCCGAGATCCACAGCCTGCTCGCCGGTCCAGACAAAACCACTGAAAATCGCCGGATCATCCTTGAGCTTGTCGCCGCGCCCGGTCTTTACCACGGCGATGAACTGCTCGTGAATATCGTCCAGCAGTTGCTGCACGTGGGTGACATCCGCCGCGTTGATCGGCTGGAACGGATCCAGAAAGCCCTTGTGTTCGCCCGCGGTCAGCAGGCGGCGCTCGATGCCCAGCTTTTCCATCGCGTCGACGAAGCCGAAACCATCCATACGCACCCCGATGGAACCGACAATGCTGGCCTTGTCGGCGTAGATCTTGTCGGCGGCCACAGCCGCGTAATAGCCGCCCGAGGCGCACATATCGGCCACCACCGCATACAGCGGTGTATCGGGATGTTGTTTACGCAGGCGACGGATTTCGTCGTTGATGTAACCGGCCTGTACCGGACTCCCGCCCGGACTGTTGATTCGCAGGATAACTCCCTTGGCCTTGTCGCTCTCGAATGCGGCACGCAAGCCCGCGATGACGTTGTCGGCACTGCCTTCCTTGTCCGGTGCGATCACACCTTTCAGCTCCACCAGTGCGGTATGCTGGTCCCTGGCGGCCTGATCGAGCTCCATGCTCGGCGTGTACAGAAACAGGATGCCCACCAGATAGGCGAACACCAGGAACTTGAAGAAGATACTCCAGCGACGCGCGCGGCGCTGCTCGTTCAGAGCCGCAAAGGCCAGGCGGTTGATGGTGTCCCGCTCCCAACCGGCGTCGCCGTTACGCTGTGTCGGCCCCGGTTCCTGACTGTGATTCGATTCCATGGTGCAACTTTCCTCATTTTAAAACCACAAGCGACTGGGGCGCCGTGGCATCGGTGTCGAACAAGCGTTGTTCGGCCAGCCAGTCGAGCAGTTCGGTGATCCGGTCCAGGCAGACCAGCGGCTGATGTCGCAACAGACGCTCACGCGCATGCACGCCATAGCTCACCGCCACCGGACTCACACCGGCCTGATTGGCCATCTGCAGATCATATTCGGTATCCCCTACCATCAGGGTCTGCTGTGAGTCAACCTGCAGTTCCTGCAGGATCTCGTTGAGCATGCGAGGATGCGGTTTAGAGTGCGTTTCGTCGGAACAGCGGGTGGCGGAAAACAGTCCGCTCAGGCCGGTCTGCCGCAAGGCCTTGTCCAGCCCGGCGCGCCCCTTGCCGGTAGCGACGGCCAGGTCAAAGCCGGCTTCTTTCAACAGTTCCAGGGTTTCTCGGGCGCCCGGAAACAGCTCCGATTCGTGAATGCCGGAAAACCAGTGGTGTCGGTAACGCGCGACGAAGGTTTCCCGGAATCGCTCACCGCGGCCCGGATACAGGGCATCCACCGCTTCCTGTAGACCCAGGCCGATAATATTACGGCACGCGTCGGCACTGCGCTCTTCCAGCTCAAGATCGGCAATCGCCGACTGTATGGAATGCACAATCTGGGTTTCCGAATCCATCAGGGTTCCGTCCCAGTCGAACACGATCAGGCGTACTGCATCCGGGGTATGTCTGGTTTTGCTGGTCATCGATCGGAATCAGGTGTTCTGCCCTGTATCGGGTCGTACCTCCAATTGCTGAATGACGTTGCGCAGATCCGCGCTCATTGGCGCGCTGACCGCGACGCTGCGCTGGCGTTCCGTATCCGTGAAGGCGACATAATGTGCGTGCAGGAACAGACGCCTGAGGCCCAGCGCGCGCATCTGCCGGTTGAAGTCCGAATCCCCGTACTTTTCGTCACCGGCCAGCGGATGCCCGGTGTGTGCGGCGTGAACCCGAATCTGGTGGGTCCGGCCGGTCTTCAGTTCGGCTTCCAGGAGGCTCGCCCCCGGATAGGCTTCCAGCAGGCGAAAGCAGGTCAGCGCCTCCTTGCCATCAGGGTCGATCTGCACCAGACGCTCTCCCCCCCGCAACAGATTCTTCTTCAGCGCTGCGTTCACCTCGTGCTGGCCCTGCAGCCACTCGCCCTGCACCAGCAGCAGGTAGCGCTTTTCCACCAGCCCGTTGCGCAGCAGCTCGTGCAGGGTGCGCAGTTCGCTGCGCCGCTTGGCGATCAGCAGGCAACCGGAGGTGTCGCGGTCCAGGCGATGCACCAGTTCCAGATACGGTGCCGCGGGACGCAGCGCCCGCAGTGCCTCAATCACCCCGAAACTCAAACCGCTGCCACCGTGCACCGCCATACCGGCTGGTTTGTTCAACACCAGCAACCGCTCGTCCTCGTACAGCACGGCGTCGAGGAGCCGACCGGCCTCCTTTACGCCGGGACCGGGGCCGGCGCTGGCGGCCATACGCAGCGGGGGGATACGCACCTGGTCGCCACACTGGATGCGGTACTCCGGTTTGGCCCGCCCCTTGTTGACGCGCACCTCGCCCTTGCGCAATAGCCGATAGATGCGGCTCTTGGGGACACCTTTCAAGTAGCGGTGCAGGAAATTGTCGATTCGTTGCCCGGCTTCTTCAGCCGAAATATCCACCCACTGCACGGCTGGTCTGTCCAGTTTTTCCATGCGCGCGCATTCTACCAGCCCCAGCTGGAAACTGCTTGTGAATAATCCGTTAAGTTATTTAAATCTGACCCGAATCAGAGCCCTCTGAAG
>CBDTYI010000342.1:0-2782 GCA_965364565.1 uncultured Gammaproteobacteria bacterium
CTGCTGGTGCTGGCTCACTATCGCACCCGGCCGCTGGACCTGCGCCATTTGCTCGACGGCCCGAACCTGTCCGTCTATGCGCTGTGCCTGGGCCGGTACGTCGCGGCAACCGCACTGGTGGCCGAGGAGGGCGGTTTCGATACCGCGACGGCCCAGGCGATAGCAGCCGGACGCACCCGTCCGCATGGTCATCTGTTGCCCGAAACGCTGGCCGCCCACCAAGGCCTGGTAGAGGCGCCCGGGCTGCGCGCCGCGCGCATCATGCGCATTGCCGTGCATCCGGCGGTACAGCGCCGCGGCCTCGGTTTGCAGCTGGTACGGCATATTACCCGAGAGGTGGCTGCGGCGGGTTACGACTATGTTGGCAGCAGTTTCGGGGCGAGCAGCGAACTGCTGGAGTTCTGGGAGCGAGCCGGCTGGCTGCCGGTGCGCCTCAGCATCCAGGCCGGTGCCAGCAGCGGTTATCATTCGGTGGTTATGCTGAAAGCCCTCAGCGCCCAGGGTGGGCGCCTGGTAGGTCGCGCGCGGGAACGCTTTTTCGCGCACTTTCCACATCAGCTTTCCGACAGTCTTCAGAACCTCGAGCCAAAACTGGTATGCAGCGTGATGCGCAACGGAGCACACGCCGTGCCCCTCAGTGACGCGGACTGGCGGGATGTGGAGGCGTTCGCCTTGCAGCAGCGCCTGCCGGAGGTCGCGATCGGGGCACTGTGGCGGCTGGGCTGTGTGGCGCTGGAACAGGGTGACGCGCTGTCGGCCCTGACGGCGGCGGAACAAACGCTGCTGGTGGCGCGCGTGCTGCAGAAGCGCTCCTGGCAGGAGTGCGCGGCCCTGGTCGACGTTCCGGGACGCGCCGCGGCGCTGGCGCTGTTGCGCCGTGCCGTGGCCAAACTGATCCGGTATCATGCAGACTGATTCGAGTCTGACAACCACTATCTCCGCGGATCCAGCACATGGCCAAGTATCAGGGTACTCCCGAATTCAGCCACGACCAGCCGCCCAGCACCGGCGTGCTGCTGGTCAACCTGGGCACACCCGAGGCGCCGACGCCGGACGCAGTACGCCGTTTTCTGGCCGAATTTCTGTGGGATCCGCGTGTGGTGGAGATGCCGCGTCCGCTGTGGTGGCTGATTCTACACGGCGTTATTCTGCGGCTGCGGCCGTCCCGGGTGGCCAAGGCCTACCAGACCGTGTGGACCGAGGATGGCTCGCCGCTGCTGGCGATATCGAAACAGCAGTTGCAGGCAGTACGGCAAGCGCTGGCGCGGCAGACTGACGGCAGAGTGGAAGTGGTCCTGGGGATGCGTTACGGAAAACCGTCCATCGAAGCGGCAATGCAGGAGCTGCGCAGCAAGGGCATGCGCCGACTGCTGGTGCTGCCCCTGTATCCGCAGTATTCGGCCACCACTACGGCGTCGATTTTCGACGAGGTGTTCCGTGTATTGAAGGGCTGGCGGTGGGTACCGGAATTACGCTTCATCCAGCATTATCACGATCACCCGCCGTACATCGATGCATTGGCCGCCAGCGTGCGCGAACATTGGGACAGGCACGGTCGCCCGGATCGCCTGCTGCTGTCCTTTCACGGCATTCCGCGGCGCAACCTGGATGCCGGCGATCCGTATTTCTGCGAGTGCCACGCAAGCGGGCGGTTGCTGGCCGAGCGGCTGGAGCTGCAGGACGGTACCTGGCAATTGACGTTTCAGTCCCGCTTCGGGCGCCAGGAATGGCTGCGGCCCTACACCGATCACACCCTCAAAGCCTGGGGTAAACAGGGCGTCGGACGGGTCGACGTCGTGTGCCCGGGTTTCAGCGCCGACTGCCTGGAGACCCTGGAGGAAATCGCCGAGCAGAACCGTGAACTGTTCCTGCACGCCGGTGGCAAGGAACTTCATTACATACCTGCTTTGAACGACCGACCGGATCACGCGCAGGCCTTGGCGCAGTTGCTGGCCCGGCACCTGCAAGGCTGGGACGATAGCGCGGCGTGGACGCCGGAGCGACTGCAGCTGTGTCAGCAGCGTGCCCGCTCCCTGGGTGCCGAGCGCTAGGACGATGACCGCCGTGTCGATCGACGTGCTGGAAGTGCAGCGGGCACGCAAAGCTTTACAGGCATTCTGTGCGCGCCGCAACCAGTCGCGCAGCGCGTCGCAGGCACGCCTGGTGTGCAAAGCAGAAGGCAGCGTTATCGAGGTGCTGGAGACCGGCGGGGTGGAGCCCCAGAGCAGACCGGCCGATGCGTACGCGCTGCTGCGTCTGTGTTATGAGCGCGGGGTGTGGCGTATCTACTGGTGGCGCGACACCTGCGCCTGGGAACCGTATCCGCACTTGCCCGAGACCGACAGTGTAAGCCGGGTCATCGATGAACTCGAGCAGGCGCCGCTGCATGTGCACTGGGGCTAGCCCGCATTTCTCACGGGGCGGCCGGGAAGTAACAGAACGTATTGAATTTACGATGCGCATTGTGATTGAACGGGAAACAGCATGTTCTCAGGGCGCGCCTATCCCGGCCCTGGCTGGTTCTCGTGCGCTTGCACTTGTTCTTCGCTCAAGTGGTAGCTACGGCTACATCGCTTCGAGGGGCGGAAGCGGGGCCCCGGCGCGTAGCGGTGGGGATCTGACCCCCGGTGAAGCGACGACCCGCAATGGACGTCGAAGCGGTGTCCCGCCCACCGGCGGTCGCATCCCCGGCAGAGCCGGGGGCCCTGCTCCGCGCCTCGAGCGGGTCTTTCGTTCCAGAACTGCGTGCAAACACACGAGCCCGGCGCCAGCATCCGGGATC
>CBDTYI010000343.1:0-2774 GCA_965364565.1 uncultured Gammaproteobacteria bacterium
ACAAGGGCTTGCCGCGCGGTGGTCTGACCATCCTTACGCTGGAAACGCTGGGCGTCAAGATCTAGCGGATAGCCGGCGCAATACCAGGTTCCATGGGGACAGGGACGTCTCCACCCTGGCTTATTCCGCTCTCACCATCATCACCGAGCCCTGGATCTTCTGCGCCAGGTCCTCGAGATCCTTCCCGCCGCGCGACAGCTCGGCAATGGCACGCGCCGGCTGCGGCGCCTCCAGCAGCAGGGCCATGACCCGATCGACTTTCAGCGCATAGCTGATGTTGGCAAACGGCTGCGCCTCGCCACCGGCGGCGTTCACCCGCCCCAGCATGGAGGTCACCAGCCCCACCACTTCCCCGCGCATGTTGACCAGCGGCCCACCGCTGTTGCCCGGCTGAATGGGTACCGAAATCTGGTAGCTGGCGGGGTCGTCATACATTCCGTTGACACTGCTGATGATGCCGAGGCTGAGTTTGGGCGTGGTGCCCATGACGTCGACGCGCGGAAAGCCAATGGTAAATACACTGGCGCCGAGGCGCGCGCCGGCGGTGGCGATCGGCAGCGCGGGCGGCAGCTGTTCCGGGTTGTCCACGGCCAGCAGCGCAATATCGTTGCCCGCATCGCTGCTGACGATGCGCGCCGGAATTTCCCGGCCACGGCTGTCAACCAGCACCAGCGACTGTTTGCCGGCCACGATGTGATGGTTGGTGACCGCCAGCCCGGCGGCGACCGGCCAGGCGGTGCCGGTTGCAGTGCGCGACACCGAAGTCGAGGTCTGCGCCTCTGCGGCCGGCTCGGGCCAGCCCGCCAGGCGCGCCTCCAGGTCACGCGCCAGCGGCGTGCCGGCGTCGACGCGGTGCAGTGCGGCCACCGCGGAGTCGACACCGGCGGCATCACGGTCGGACAGATACGCGAGTCCCGCCTGGTACAGCCAGGCCGGCGCATCGGCGATGCGCGCCTCGCCCGCCTTGCCCTGCGCATACATCAGGCCGACCTGCAACTGGGCATCGGCAAAACCCTGGTTGGCGGCCTTGCCCAGCCAGTACAGGGCATCCTGCTCGGCGGGGATGACGCCACTGTGTTCGGCCAGGAACAGGCCCAGGTTGTACTGACCGATGGCACTGTCCTGGCGGGCCGCGGCGAGATACCAGGCGGCGGCGCTCTGCAGGTCCTGATCCACACCGTAGCCGTGCTCGTACATCACCGCCAGGTTGATCTGGGCGTTGACGTGCCCGCCCTCGGCGAGCGGTCGCCAGAGCTGCACGGCCCGGGCGAAATCACCCCGGTCATAGGCGCTCCAACCACCCTCGAAGCCGCCGCGCGCTGCCGCCTGTGCCGGCAGCCACAGCAGCAGCGCCACGCACGGCAGCAGTTTCAACAGCGCAGGCAGCGGATTCACACGTTGCACAATAGCTAAACCCTTTCGCACATCCAACCGGCAGCACAGCCACGCCGGGAAAAAATCCCGGCGGATGAGACAGCTAGCGGCAGCAGGCAGGACGGACTTCAGTGGCGCGCCGCGCCGCAACAGCGGCGGTGCCGGCAAGGTGGATCAGATTTGCGGCCCGGTTCTGCCGATTGCGTAACCCTGCGCATAATCGACCCCGAACAGGCCGAGCTTTTCCAGTATAGTGTCGCTCTCGACAAACTCGGCAATGGTTTCCATGCCCAGCGAATGGGCGATCTGGTTGATGGAACGCACCATGGCCTGGTCCACCGGGTCCATCACGATATCTTTCACGAAGGTCCCATCGATCTTCACGTAACGCACCGGCATGTGTTTCAGGTAGGCGAAGGAACTGAACCCGGTGCCGAAGTCGTCAAGGGCGAAATGACAACCCATGTCACTCAGCTCGCGCATGAATTCCCCCGCCTTCTCCAGATGCCCGACCGCCGCTGTCTCGGTAACCTCGAAGATCAGCTCACCCGGAGTCAGCTCGAACCGCGCAAGATTCTTTCTGATCAGTGCCATCAGATCGCAGTCGCCCAGTGAGCAACCCGACAGATTAACGGTCAGGCAGAGATTGCGATCGCATTCGCTCCTCAGCAGCTCGAACACTTTGCTGACCACCCACTGGTCGAGCAGGGGCATCAACCCGTAACGCTCCGCGGGCGGGATGAAGGTCGCCGGGTTCACAATGCCGTCGTTCCTGTCGAGCATGCGCAGCAATACTTCGTGCATCTGCACCGCTCCGTCGCTCACCCTCACCACGGGCTGGAAATACAGGGTGAAGCGGTCCTGCGCCAGAGCATCCCTCATGTCGCGCACCAGGTTGAGCTCACCCAGCGTCGACAGCGCGGCCTGGTCGCGTTGGTCGTAGAGGTGATAGCGGTTACCGCCGTTTTCCTTGCATACATAACAGGCGATATCCGCCTGGCGCATTATCTCGGCCGCGGAAGCAGTCGTCTGGTCGATGATCGCCACGCCGATACTGGGAGTGATATCGTAGCTCTCGGTGTCCCAGCTGAACCGGACCCCCTGCAGGGTCCTGATATAATCAGCGGCGATAGCGAGTGCCTGCTCGTCGCTGACATCGTCGAGCAGTATTCCGAACTCGTCCCCGCCCAGGCGCGCCAGGATATCGCCCTGCCTCAGCCGCCCGGATAAGATGCGCGCCAGCTCCACCAGGAGTTCGTCCCCGGCACTGTGTCCGGCCGAATCGTTGACCACCTTGAACTTGTCCATGTCGATATACAGCAGTGCGTGCTGCACCCGTCCGCGTGCCGCCACCTGCAATGCCTGCTTCAGTTCCTGCTCGAAGAAATAGCGGTTTTTCA
>CBDTYI010000344.1:0-2772 GCA_965364565.1 uncultured Gammaproteobacteria bacterium
GCTGGCTACGACCTCAACAAGCAGTGGCGCATTTTCGGCCGCATCGAGAACCTCGCCGACGCGCACTACGAGCCCGCAGACGGGTTTCAGGCATCGGATCGCGGCGTGTTCGCCGGTGCCGAGCTGACTCTGTAGCGCACGCGCGTGAGCCTTTTCATTCCACTCGCCGAACACAGACGCGTATGCGGCCAGCGTCACCGAGTGATGTGGTTTGTGCTCGGTTCGCTGCTGCTGCATGTGCTGCTGCTGGTGCTGTGGCGTGGAGAGCCGCCCGCCGGTCCGGTGGGGCAGAGCACTTTCCAGATCACTCTGGTTGCGCGGCATGGAGATACACCGCAAGGCCCGCGCGCCGAAGCCGAACGGGCAGGACAGAGCGAGCCACAGCAGTCGGTCAGCAGCGCGGGAGCGGCGGGCGAACAGTCGAAGCCGGTCGAAAGCAGCGAGCGACAAGTCCTTTCCGCGATAGATCCGATGACGAGTACGCGACTAGTCAGGCGGCCTGTGAGCGAAACACAGCAATACGCGACTCGACCTGCGGAACGCCGTCTGACACCGGTAACGCCTGCGGCGATAGAAAGGGAGTCTCAAGCAAGAAATGCTCTTGCAGCATTGTCTCCGGAAGCAGCGGTCGCGACACGTGGTTCAACAACTCATGGACAACAGGAACTCAGTAGCATGGCCAGGTACCGCCGTGTCAGGGATGAGCTGTTGCAGGCGCTGTTACCCTATTTTGAATATCCCGCTGTTGCGCGTCGGCGTGGCTGGCAGGGGCGGGTCAGAATCGGCCTTCTGGTCGAAGCCGACGGGCATCTGAGCCGTGTGCAACTGGTCGAGTCTTCGGGTTATGCCTTGCTGGATAAAGCCGCCCTGAAAAACGTCAACCAGCTGCGCCAGGTTCCCGGCGCGACACAATGGCTGGACGGTAGCGATTTGGGCATCATACTGCCCGTGAGTTACCGGCTAGAGGATCGTCAGCGCTAACAGCGCGCAATCGAGGCAGCGGTGCCGCTCCTACGGATTGTCAGCAACCCTGTGGGAGCGGCTTCAGCCGCGATCGCCGTCGCGCTTCAGTGCCGCAAGGTCGCCGATGGCGATTCCCGGAACGCGCGTTTGTATTCCAGTGCAAATTTACCGAGGTGGCCGAATCCGTATCGGTAGGCGACCTCGGTCACTGTTGTGTCACCAGGCGTCGCGCCGAGTAATTCGCGGTAGGCGCCATCCATACGCCTTGCTTTCAGGAAGCCCATCGGGCCCATTCCCCAACGTTTGGTAAAACTCCGCGAAAGGGTGCGTATCGAGACGCCACTTGTGGCCGCCAGCTCCGCGCGCGACGCCGGACGAGCGAGGTGGGTACAGAGATACTCCTCCGCCCTGGCTATGGCAGCCGTGTCTGCCTTTTCAGCGGACCGGTCGTCTGTTGGCTCGGCATCTTGCGTGGCCAGGAGGAAACTCGCAATGAGTGCGTCTTCCCTTTCTGCAAGGTTGGTGTCCGAGGCCAGCGCCGGGTCATCCCGTTGCAGATCGGCCCACAGCCCGCCAATTCTCCGCACCAACTCGGTACGCGTCGCCGCCGAAAGCGGTATCCGGGTTCTCGCTGTTAATTCGAATGGCTTGCGAGATCCACTCAGTTTGGAGGCATAGTCAGCAACCTGTTCGCTGTAGAGGCAGATCGCCAACACACGGCATTCAGAGGCGGCTTCCAGGTGGAAATGCCGATCGGGCCTAAGCAAATGAACGTCGTCGCTGAATTCATACGCCTGGTTTGATTCTGTAATTGAAAAGGGCTTGCCGAGCGGGATATTCAGGCCAATAAAACGGTGCGCCGGGGCTAGGTCCACTGTCAGCGATGGCGCTTTTACCGTGAACAGGCTGAGAGTGTTCAGCTTTATTGCTCTAACTGAGACATCGAAACGTATCCGGCGCGCAGGCGCCACTCGGCAGGCACCGACCAGCGGTGACATCTGTTCCTGGAATTCCTCCGAATCGGTTGTTGTCAGGTGAAAGCAATGCTGCATGGTCAGTCGCCAGTTCCGGTTCACTTGTCCCAAAAAGGATAGTCAAAGTGGAACGTGTTTCCCATACTTGCAGCTATAGTCGCGTGCTGATGAGCGCCAACAAACTGACGCGCCCGCCAAGCGCCGACCGCAAGACAATACGGAGGGCCCTCTTGATGATTCGACCGAAGTCTATTCTTGCGCAGCTGTTTGCGATCCCGCTTGCACTGGGAGCCCTGCTGGCCGCTCCGTTAGCGCCAGCGGCGGAACCAGCGGCAGAGGGGCTGGGTGAAACCGGCACCGATCCGCGCGATTTCGCGCCCAAGTTCATGCCCTATTACCGTTACACCGAGCTCGAGAACGGGCTCGAGGAAAACGTGCTCACCCTGTTCGGGCTGTACGCGTTTGCTCCGAAATTCGCCATGACCTACGAAATCCCGCTGGGCATGAAACGCGATGTGAGGGGTACCGACCTGCACAATGGGGATGGCACCTGCGGTCCCGGTGGAGTGCCCCCAGGTGAAGGGCAGCCACCGATTCCACTCCCCGCGGGTGGTGATTGTGACGAGGTCGGTATGGGAGACATGAACCTGCGCTTCATGTATCGCACCGACTGGGACGCCCTGGGCGGAGACTGGCTGATTGGTACGCAGATCGATTTCCCCACCGCCAACGATGATAAGCTCGGCAGCGAGTCACTGAAGATCGGTCCCATGTTCGCCTACGTCAAGGACATCGAGGCGTATCCCGCGCCCGGCGCCTTCATGGCGCTGATGAA
>CBDTYI010000345.1:0-2771 GCA_965364565.1 uncultured Gammaproteobacteria bacterium
CCAGCCCGGTGGCGACGATGAATACCATCACCTGCAGACCATACCAGGCGACCCGGCCAACCCCCGGCCAGTCACCCGGCACACTCCACAACGCACTGGCGCTCATGTAGGCGATATAGGCCAGTAACAGCCAGAACAGTGGGTTGCTACGCCAGGGCTGCGGCTGTTTCCAACCGTACAGCAATACCGGCAAGAGGACGGCAGCGTAATAGAGCTTGTAGTGGTCCGGAGCCTCGGGAAACAGAAAGAAACCGGCCATGAAGAGACCGTAAAGCCAGAACAACAGATCGCCGAAAGCCGGCTTGGGCAGCGCCGCCATTCAGCGTTCCGCCGCTGGTGGCGCGGACGCAGCAGACCGCGCGACGCCGAACCCTGGTCGGACCCGGCTGGTCGCCGTCTGACATGGCACGCAGGTAGGATTTGTTTTCTTCATCAGAATGTTGTCCGAGTGGCTGTACCGCCAGGCGGGACAACCGCTGTTTTGTAACCAGGTGCGGGAGGAACCGGCGCAGCGACACGGGACCGGCCCCGGCCTGCGGGTTAAACATTAGGCCCAAAATTCCATATTATGATACCATTAGGTGCTTTTCTGAAAGACTCGATACAACCCGCACCACCCGCCGGCGCGATTTTCATCCAGATGGTTTCAAATTGTCATGCACACGGTAATTAAAAAGCTCACGCGATTTCTGGTTCTCGGACTCCTGTTCTTTCTCCCCAGGGAGAAAAGAATCCGCATCGACCGTTGGCTGCGCGGCAAGGAGGAGTTTCGCAAGTTGCGCCTGGCCGATTGCGTCATCGTTTCGTTCGGCAAGAGCGGTCGCACCTGGGTGCGGGTCATGCTGTCGCGCTTCTACCAGCTCAAGCACGGGCTGTCGGCGCGCCACCTGATCGGCTTCGACAACCTGCATAAGAAGAACCCGGCGATTCCCAAGCTGTTCTTCACCCACGACAACTACATCAAGGACTACACCGGAAACCGCGACAGCAAAGCCGATTTTTACGACAAGAAGGTAGTGCTGCTGGTGCGCGACCCGTTCGACACCGCGGTATCGCAGTTCTTTCAGTGGAAGTACCGCATGCGGCCCGGCAAGAAGGCGCTCAACCAGTACCCCCAGCACGGCAGCGACACCTCGGTGTTCGATTTCGTCATGGATGCCGATGCTGGCCTGCCCAAGATCATCGACTACCTAAACCTGTGGGCCTCCGAATCGCGCAACATCAGGGACCTGCTGATTGTTCGCTATGAGGACCTGCGCGCCGACACGGCGCAGGCGCTGGAGCGCATCGTCAACTTCATCGGCACCCCGGGCAGCGAGGCGGAGATCCGCGCAGCGGTCGAGTTCGCCTCGGTGGAGAACATGCGCAAGATGGAAGAGAAGAAGACCTTCTGGCTGAGCGGCAGCCGCATGGTAGCCAAGGACCGCAACAACCCCAACTCCTATAAGGTGCGCAAGGCCAAGGTGGGCGGCTACCGCGACTATTTCGATGACCGGCAGATCGCCGCCATGCAGCAGCTGGTCGCCGAGCGACTCGACCCGGTGTTCGGTTACGCGCCGCGCCCGCCAGCTGCCGAAGAAGCCGCCAGCGCCTGATGCCGGGCCGGCAGACTGCCGGCCAGTCGGGGAGTTCTGCTAAAATTACGCCAATTTCGCTATTTCGAGGTCGATACACCTGATGGACTACTGCGTATTCATCCAGACCAATCACAAGCAGATCGTCGGCGCCCTGGTGGCCGAGTACGCGCTGCGCCGCAACTCGCAACACAGCGACAAGTTCGATGTGCGCATCATGGACACGCGCGACTATCCCTTTTTCAAGGCGCGGGAAGGACAGCTGTACCTGCGTGACGGGGTCAAGCGCCCGTGGCTCAACGACGACCTGCAGTCGTTCACACCGACCCGCTTCATGCCCCCCGAGCTGATGGGCTACCAGGGCCGGGCCGTGGTCATCGACCCGGATATCTTCGCCATCGCCGACATCTGGGAGCTGCTCACGCGTGATATGCAGGGCAAGGCCATCATGTGCCGTCCCCGCTCCGGCACCAAGGGTGTCATCGACCGCTGCCTGGCCAGCAGCGTAATGCTGTTGGATTGCGCGAAACTCACGCACTGGAAGGTCGAGGAGCAGTTCAACGAAATGTTCGAGTTCAAGCGCGACTACATGCCCTGGATCTGCCTGCGCATGGAAGACCGTGACAGCATCGGCCTGTTTGAGAACGAGTGGAACGATTTCGACAAGCTCACACCGCGCACCAAGATGCTGCACGTCACGCGCCGCAAGACCCAGCCCTGGAAGGCCGGCCTGCCGATCGACTGGCGCCCTGCGGAACGTTTCCGTCTGTTCCCGCCGGTGGCCTGGGCGATGCGGGCGCGCCGGCACCTGTTCGGCGAGTATGGTCTGCTCGGCAAATACAAGGAACACCCGGACGCCAACCAGACGCGGCTGTTTTTCGGTCTGCTGAAGGAGTGCGTCGACAAGGGCATCGTCACCGAGGCAATGCTGCACGAGGAAATGCGCCAGAACCACGTGCGCCACGACGCCTTGGAAGTGCTGGAGCGGACCCCCGATCTCGAGCCGCCCGGCAATCCGCCGCTGAAACTGTCAGCGGCCTGAGCGGAACTTGGGGTCAGAGTCGAATAGCACTTGCTTAGGGCCGAATCCTCTTTCTCTAACTTGCACTTACGTAGGTTGGGCTGAGCGAGCGAAGCCCAACTTGCAGCTTTGATCAAGCGTCGATTGTTGGGCTTCGCTCGCTCAGCACCAACCTA
>CBDTYI010000346.1:0-2726 GCA_965364565.1 uncultured Gammaproteobacteria bacterium
TATCAGGCCGCCAGCTGGCGCAGCACGTAGTGCAGGATGCCGCCGTGGCGGTAGTATTCGATTTCCTGCGGGGTGTCGATGCGCACCCGTGCCTGGAAGGTTGTTTCGCTGCCGTCCTCGGCGCGAGCGCGCACCCTGACCTCCCTGGCAGAACCGTCACCGAGCCCTTCGACATTGAACACTTCCCTGCCGGTGAGGCCCAGCGACTGCGGGGTCTGGTCAGCGATGAACTGCAACGGCAGGATGCCCATGCAAACCAGGTTGGTGCGATGAATGCGCTCGTAGCTCTCCGCGATGACGGCGCGCACGCCGAGCAGGCGCGGGCCCTTGGCAGCCCAGTCGCGCGAGGACCCGGAACCGTACTCCTTGCCGGCGATGACAATCAGCGGAACCGCTTCGTCGCGGTAGCGCATCGCCGCATCATAGATGCTCATCTGCTGGCCGGTGGGCTGGTGCACGGTTACGCCACCCTCGGTACCGGGCGCCAGCAGATTGCGCAGCCGGATGTTGGCGAAGGTGCCGCGCATCATCACTTCGTGATTGCCGCGCCGCGATCCCAGCGAATTGAAGTCGGCCTGCTGCACGCCTTTCGCCAGCAGGTACTGGCCGGCCGGGCTTTCCGGCTTGATGGCGCCGGCCGGCGAAATGTGGTCGGTGGTGACCGAATCACCCAGCAGGGCCAGCACCCGCGCACCATGGATGTCGGCCACGCCATCGGGTTCGCGGCTCATGCCCTCGAAGTAGGGCGGATTGCGGATGTAAGTGGAATCATCGCTCCAGCCGAACCGCTGTCCGACGGGCGACTCCAGACTGGTCCACCGATTCTCGCCTTTGAACACATCGTGGTAGACCTGGGTAAACTCCTCGCGGTTCACGCTGTTGGCAACCACCGCGGCGATTTCCTTCTGGCTCGGCCAGATATCCTTGAGGAAGACGTCGTTGCCGGCGCTGTCCTGGCCGATGGGGTCATTGTAGAGATCGATATCCATGCTGCCGGCGATGGCATAAGCAACCACCAGCGGCGGCGAGGCGAGGTAGTTCATGCGCACCTCGGCGTGCACGCGCCCTTCGAAGTTGCGGTTTCCGGACAGCACCGAGCAGACCGAGAGGTTCCCTTCGGCGATGGCCTTGGAAACCGGCTCCGGCAGCGGACCCGAGTTGCCAATACAGGTGGCGCAACCGTAACCGACAACGTGAAAGCCCAGTTGTTCCAGGTCGTCCATCAGTCCGGCCGCGTTGAGGTATTCGGTCACCACCTGGGAGCCGGGGGCGAGCGAGGTCTTCACCCAGGGTTTGACCTTGAGGCCTTTCTCCACCGCCTTGCGCGCCACCAGGCCGGCGCCGAGCATGACCGACGGATTGGACGTGTTGGTGCAGGAGGTGATGGATGCAATCACCACGGCGCCGTCGTCGAGCTCAAACGCCTGACCGTCGATGCTGCCCCTGGCGGGCTTGCTCTGCAGTCCGCGTTCCGCTTTCAGCGCCGCCAGCGCCTCTTTGAAGCGCGGCGCGGATGCGCTCAACGGCACCCGATCCTGGGGTCGTTTCGGGCCGGCCAGACTCGGCACCACCGTCGCCAGATCCAGCTCCAGTACGCTGCTGTAGTCGGCTTGGGGCTGGTCCGGGGTCCGGAACATGCCCTGTTCCCTGGCGTAGGCATCGACCAGCGCCACCTGCTGGTCGCTGCGCCCCGACAGGCGCAGATAGTTCAGTGTTTCATCGTCGATGGGAAAAATGCCGCAGGTAGCGCCGTATTCGGGCGCCATGTTGGCCAGTGTGGCGCGGTCGGCCAGCGACAGGTGGTTCAGGCCGTCGCCGAAGAACTCGACGAACTTGCCGACCACGCCGTGCTGGCGCAGCAGTTCCACCACCGTCAGCACCAGGTCCGTTGCCGTGGCACCCTCGGGCAGCTCACCGCTGAGTTTCATGCCCACCACCTGGGGAATCAGCATGGATACCGGCTGGCCCAGCATGGCGGCTTCGGCCTCGATACCCCCCACGCCCCAGCCCAGCACACCCAGACCGTTGATCATGGTGGTATGCGAGTCGGTGCCCACCAGAGTATCGGGGTAGGCCTGCAGTACACCGTTGTTTTCCTGCGCGAACACGACGCGGCCGAGGTATTCCAGGTTCACCTGGTGCACGATGCCGGTGTCGGGCGGCACCACTTTGAAGTTCGAGAAGGCTTTCTGCCCCCACTTGAGAAAGCTGTAGCGCTCCTGGTTGCGCTGGTATTCGATTTTGGCATTGAGGTCCAGCGCGCCGCGGTTGCCGAAACTGTCGATCTGCACCGAGTGATCGATGACCAGCTCGGCCGGCTGCAGCGGGTTGATCTTCTCCGGATCGCCGCCCAGCGCCTGCATCGCATCGCGCATCGCGGCCAGATCAACCACCGCCGGCACGCCGGTAAAATCCTGCATCAGCACACGGGCCGGACGGTAGGCGATTTCCCGGCTGGGTTCGGCCTGGGGATCCCAGTCGAGCAGGGCCTGGATGTCAGCGCGGGTGACGGTCTTTCCGTCTTCGAAGCGCAGCAGATTTTCGAGCAGCACTTTCAGGGAATAGGGCAGCCGGTCTACCGTGTCACCGAGCGAAGTAAGACGATGAATCTCATAACTGCGGTCACCGACCTGGAGGCTGCTACGGGTTGAAAAACTGTCGCTCATTCAAAGGCTCCTGGCTGCTGATTTCGAGTGAGCGCGCAATTATGGTCTATTTGAAAACGA
>CBDTYI010000347.1:0-2658 GCA_965364565.1 uncultured Gammaproteobacteria bacterium
TTCCTGCTTTCCCCCTCCTGCTTCTTGGCCAGCAGCGGTTTCGGCCGGTCGATGGCATAGCCCTGGATGCCGTCGATGTGGAGCGCCTGTTTGCCGCCTCGGATCAGCCCGAGGTTCCCGGCACCCGCCACTAGCGGTTTGTTCTTTCACATCGAAGGCGCCGAGGGCGCGGAGCAAACCATTCCGGTCAGGTCGCTCGCGCGGGTCAGCTGCCGTGTCCCTCGGCAGGCTCCGTCAGCACCTGCACGGGTTGCGTCTTGCCGTTGTTGATGCGGTAAGCGCGCAGCTGTGGGCGCCGCGCACCGTTCAGCGCGACAATCAAATAGAGTGCCTCCGGGTAGGCGGCCTGTTCGATATCGGTGGCAGAAGGTTCGCCCGGCCCCTGCGGGTGGGAGTGATAGATGCCGTACAGTTGCTCACCCTGTTCGCGCATACTGCGCATGGCATCGATCTGCTGGTGCGGGTCCATGCTGAACAGGCGCTGCGGTTGTGGCGCGACGTTGCGCACCGCAATGCAGCGGCTTGGGTGTCCGTTGCGGGCCGCCATCAGCCCGCAGATTTCGGCGTGCGGCGACGCGTGCGCCTGCGCCAGCATCTGCTCAATCAGGTGGCTCGGCAGCACAACGCGTTCCATGGTACTGGCGCGGTGCGGCCGCTGTTCAGGTGTCGTGCGCGCCGGCCGCCAGGGCCGCCTGCGCGCCGCACACCGGGCAGGCCGGGTCCTTGCGCAGTGTCAGGCTGCGCCATTCGCTGTACAGGGCGTCGAACAGCAGCAGCCGTCCGCATAGCGTCTCACCCAGGTTCAGCAGCACCTTGATAGCCTCCAGAGCCTGGAGGCTGCCGATGACGCCGACCACCGGTGCCAGCACGCCGTTATCGGTGCAGGTCTGGTCCGGTTCCTCCCCTTCCTTGTACAGGCAGCGGTAGCAGGGGCTGTCCGCGCGGCGTGAGTCGAATACCGCCAACTGGCCTTCCATGCGAATCGCGGCGCCCGACACCAGCGGGGTGCGCTGCTGCACGCAGGCCGCATTGACCGCGAAGCGCGTGGCGTAGTTGTCGCTGCCGTCGATCACCAGGTCAACCTGCCCGATCAGTGTCCCAAGCTGTTCGGCGTCGAGCCGCGCCCGCAGCCCGGTCACCTGGATGTCCGGATTGAGCCCGGTAAGCGTATCCCGGGCCGAATCGACCTTGGCGCGGCCAACGTCCCGGTGGCGGTGCAGGATCTGGCGCTGCAGGTTGGACAGCTCCACTTTGTCGTGATCGGCGATGGTGATGTGACCGATCCCGGCACTGGTCAGATACAGTGCCGCGGCCGAACCCAGTCCGCCGGCGCCGATAATCAGCACCCGCGCGTCCAGCATTCGCTGCTGGCCTTCAACGCCAATCTGCGGCAGCAGGATCTGCCGGCTGTAACGGAGCAGCTGTTGATCGTCCATGGCAACACAATAGCGCTCCGGTAAGCGCCGCGCCACCAACCCTTGCTGAACAGTCCGTATTCTCAACCGCAAAGGACTCGCAGGAAACAAAATGACAAAAACTTGCGCAGTTACCGCGAAGCGCGCGCCGCTGCAGATCTGTCTGGTGAAATCCGCAGGTAGTTTCCCGTTGTTCCTTTGTGACATTGACGGTTACCAAACCCTGCTCATGACAAAGGCTCATGTCTGCCGGCGGGTGTCGGCCGCAGGGATGCGGCCGTCAAGCCGACAGGGATGTATTCACGGCGTCACGCCGACAGACATGAGCCTTTCTCAATGCAGGCCTTAGTACATTCGCAGCAGGCAGGAACTCAGAGGTATTTGCGCCAGTACTCGGGGCGTTCGTCGCGGCAGCCATGGGTCTTGCCGCGGTAGCAGCGCACGAACACGTCCCGGGTGCTGCGGTCCTGGTCACGGGTTATGCCGAGGTTGTCCAGCTCGTTCTGTTCGGTGAAGTAGTACAGAGCGCGCTTGAGTTTGAACAGCAGACTGTCGTCGAGATGAAAGCCGAGCTCGATCAGCAGCGACTCGACCCCCTGCAGCCCGATCAGGCTGAGGTCATAGCTGACGTGCAGAATGTTCCGCGCCGGGCTGGGAACCGAGGCACTCACAATACCCTCGACGCACGTCAGCACCTGCGCGGCGCTGTGCGCCTGCTGCGGGTCCGGGTGCGGATCGCGGAATCCGATTTCCCGGTGCTTGACGGAATCCGATTGACGCGCCTGCATGAGCCAAGCCTAAACCAAAACTCGGGGTCAAGCGACCGCCCGCCCATCAGTCCGCTTTATGGGCGCCCGTTACGCGCTCCAGTCCGGCCAGGTCGGACCGCGTGGCGACCCCTTGGAAATTCAGTTTGTTGAGCAGTGCGTGCACGGCGGCGGACTGTCCAGCGCCGTGCTCCAGGAACAGCCGGCCGCCCGCCTTCAGCGCCCGTGCGGCATCCTGAATCAGTTGCGCCAGAGCGTCCAGACCCTGTGCGCCGGCGGCCAGCGCAGTGCGCGGCTCGAAACGCACATCGCCCTGCGTCAGGTGCGGGTCCTGCTCGGCCACATAGGGCGGATTGGAAACAATGGCGTCCAGGCTGCGGTCGGCGAACGCCGCACACCAGTGATGTGGACTCGCCGGTCTTGTGATTCCAGCTGAGACCCTGCCGTCCAACCGGAGCACTAGTCAGGAGAAGCGG
>CBDTYI010000348.1:0-2620 GCA_965364565.1 uncultured Gammaproteobacteria bacterium
ATCAGACCCCCTATGGGGACAGCGCGGGTTTCGACCAGGAATGTATTGCTTGTCACACTCCGGTGAAGGCGAACGACTGGGTGTTCACACTGCCCGCACAGCTGCCCTGACGCGCTGCTCCTGGCACTCCATCAATCAGGACAATTTCCTCCCGGTGGAAATCTCCGTATCAGCGGTAGGAAAGTCAGTATACCCGACTAAAGTTATCAGGCACTGGCTTTGTATGCTACGAAGCGGCCGGCTCTGGGCCCCGCAGCGGAGCTGGCCGGTCGCAACATAGCACCGCGCCGGCTTTTGTTGTCCAGGTGTAGGATGGCCAGAAGACCAGACGGTGAGAGGAGGGTGATAAACCGTGCGCGCAATGGTACTGCACAGGCAGCGAGCGCCACTGCTTCTCGAACAGGTCACGCGGCCCCAGCCGGCTGACCAGCAACTCTTGATCCGGGTACGGGCATGCGGCGTATGCCGCACCGATTTACACGTGGTCGATGGTGAGCTCACCGAACCCCGCCTGCCGCTGATACCGGGACATCAGATCGTCGGCGTGGTGGAACACTGCGGGGCCGCAGTGACAGGGTTCTCGGTCGGTGACCGGGTCGGAGTCCCGTGGCTGGGCGGCAGCTGTGGCAGCTGCGAGTTTTGCGGCCGCGGCGAGGAAAATCTTTGCGATCGTGCGCTGTATACCGGCTACCAGATCGACGGTGGCTTCGCCGAGTACTGTGTGGCGGACCACCGTTTCTGTTTCCGCATTCCGGCCGCTTATCCCGACCTGCAGGCCGCACCCCTGCTTTGTGCGGGTCTGATCGGATACCGCTCGCTCAACATGACGGGCGCTGCCGAGCGGCTCGGTTTTTACGGCTTCGGCGCTGCCGCCCACATCCTGATACAGTTGGCGCGTTACCAACAGCGGCGGGTGTACGCCTTCACCCGCGACGGTGACAGCCGCGGGCAGCTGTTCGCACGCAGACTCGGCGCCGTCTGGGCGGGTGGGGCGGCCGAGTTGCCCCCCGAGCCGCTGGATGCGGCGATTATTTTTGCGCCCGTGGGCGCGCTGGTGCCGGCGGCACTGCGCGCCGTGCGCAAGGGCGGCGTTGTGGTGTGCGCGGGTATCCACATGTCGGACATTCCCGCCTTTCCCTATGCGCTGCTGTGGGGAGAGCGCAGCATCAGGTCGGTCGCCAATCTGACGCGCGGCGACGGCGCGGCCTTCATGGCACTGGCGCCACGGGTGCCGGTGCAGACCGAAGTCACGGCGTACCCGCTGGAGCGGGCCAATGAGGCGCTCGACGACCTGCGGTGCGGGCGTTTCGACGGTGCAGCGGTCATCGTTGTAGAGCCGGATGCAGACGACGTCGGGATCTGAAAGGCCTTGCCATTCGGGCTACAAAGCGGACAATGCAGCTCGCAGCAGACAACGGAACGAAATTATGGCGTGCACGATTGATCATCTGGTGCGGGAGTCGGTCGCGATCCTGGACGAAAACAGCACCGTGCAGCAGGCGGTAAGCCTGATGGCGGACCACAATGCCGGCGCTCTGGTGGTTACCCGCAACGACGAGGTGGTCGGACTCTTCACCGAGCGCGACCTGGTCAAGCGTGTCGTCGCCCAGAGTAAGGATCCGGCCGAGCTGAAACTGGGGGACGTAGCCACCACGATGTCTCTGGTCAAGGTGTCGCACGACACGTCCTGCCAGGAGGCGATCAACAAGATGCAACGCAACGCCTGCCGGCGCCTGATGGTATATCGTGGCGACCGGTTTGTCGGCCTGCTGAGCCTCCCCGGCGTCGCCTATGCGCTGGCCGCGCAGGGTGCCGGCAAGAACCACGTGGCGAATGTATTCGTGTGGCTGGGTGTAGCAGTGGCGGTCAGTGTGATCCTGATCATGCTCTACCTGCTGCCCGATATGTTACACGTCGCGAAGGATGCGACCGGCAACTGAGCGTATTTTCGCCGGGTCCCGCCCGACCGAGGATCAGTTGCAGCGATGGTCACCATTCATTTTTTTCGTTTTACTCGCAGCGCGTCTGGTCCTTTACTTCTCCGCGCAGGCCCCACGCGGCGATGTGCCCAGATCCAACCGGCCTGTTGAGGAGATACCATGAAATACAGCAGCCTTATCCTGGCATCGGCATTGACAGTGAGCGTTGCCGCGCAGGCCGGCAGCGATGATGCGGCGAGTGTCGCCGAAGTCGCGATGAAACCGGCCCAGTTTTCCGAGTTCCGCGCCGAATGCATCGAGCTGGGGGTCAGCGATGACCTCGAGACCGACCAGCTCAAGAGTTTTGTCGAGCACTGTATCAGCGAGAAAAGCGCGGGCCGTGAACCGGCTTCGGGTGGCGGGGGCGACTAACGCGCCGTACTCGATGCCCGGTCAGGACCGGCAGAGCCCCCTAATCGGGGGCTTTTTTATGCAGTTCCACCGGGGCGCGCGCTTTGCGCATTTTCATGTTGAGCATTTCGACCACCAGCGCGTAACTCATGGCGAAATAGATGTAGCCCTTGGGAATGTGGAAATCCAGGCCCTCGCCGATCAACGCCACGCCGATCAGCACCAGAAAACTCAGTGCCAACACCTTGATCGTCGGGTGTGCGTCGACAAAATCGCTGATGGGACGCGCC
>CBDTYI010000349.1:0-2618 GCA_965364565.1 uncultured Gammaproteobacteria bacterium
GCGCTTGGATCTGGAAGACCGCCAGGGCATCGCCGATCTGTTTGAGCGACACAAACCCGATGCGGTGGTCAACCTGGCGGCGCAGGCGGGGGTGCGTTATTCAATCGAGAATCCCTGCGCCTACGTGGACACCAACCTGGTGGGCTTCATCCACATCCTGGAAGGTTGTCGTCACAACGGTGTCAAACACCTGGTCTACGCTTCCAGCAGTTCGGTGTACGGCTCCAACACCAAGATGCCGTTTTCGGTGCACGACAACGTGGATCATCCGGTCAGCATCTATGCCGCCACCAAGAAAGCCAATGAACTGATGGCCCACACCTACAGTCATCTGTATCGCCTGCCCACCACCGGGCTGCGCTTTTTCACGGTGTATGGTCCGTGGGGCCGCCCCGACATGGCCCTGTTCCAGTTCACGCGCAAGATGCTGGCGGGCGAGCCCATCGATGTCTTCAACTACGGCAAGCACCGGCGCGATTTTACCTACATCGACGACATCGTCGAGGGGGTGATCCGCACCCTCGATCGTATCCCGGAGCCGAACCCCGACTGGTCCGGCGACCATCCGGATTCGGCCACCAGCACGGCGCCCTACGTGCTGTACAACATCGGTAACAACCAGCCGGTGGAGCTGATGCACTACATCGAAGTGCTGGAAGACTGTCTGGGCCGCAAAGCCGAAAAGAACCTGCTACCGCTGCAGCCCGGCGACGTCCCGGATACCTACGCCGATGTGCAGGACCTGGTGCGCGACGTTGGCTACCAGCCAGCCACCTCGGTAGAAGACGGCGTGGCCAATTTCGTGGCCTGGTACCGGGACTACTACAAAGTGTGATCAGCCGCGGAAAGCCTGGAAAGAAAGATAGCCACGGAAAACACGGAAAGCACGGAAAAGTGAATAGTGGGCGCAGCGGCTACCAAAGGCTTGGTTGCAGTAACTACAGGCAGCTGAGTTTGCGTGTCGAGCTCTCTGTATTCTGGGCAGCTGAGTCAGAACTGGCTCGTAGTGTCACTTGCATCTTGCCACCGACACGGCCGCGAACAAAGCTGAAATTCGGTCTTCTTTAACATACGTGTTTTTCCGTGCTTTCCGTGTCTTCCGTGGCCAAGAATCAAACCCTTTTCGCAGATGCCATACTGGCCTGGTTCGACCGCCACGGCCGCAAGGACCTGCCCTGGCAGCAGGATCCAACACCTTACCGGGTGTGGGTGTCCGAGATCATGCTGCAACAGACCCAGGTCGGAACGGTGATTCCCTATTACCAGCGGTTCATGCAGGCTTTCCCGGACCTGCGCGCACTCGCCGCGGCGCCGCTCGACCAGGTTCTGCACCACTGGTCGGGTCTGGGCTACTATGCGCGGGCGCGTAATCTGCACCGGGCTGCGCAGCGGATACGCGATGACCACGCGGGTCGTTTTCCCGAAGACATCGAGGCCGTGATGCAACTGCCCGGCGTGGGTCGTTCCACCGCAGGTGCGATCCTGTCGCTGGCCTGCGGTCAGCGGCACGCGATCCTGGACGGCAATGTGAAGCGCGTGCTGGCGCGTTTTCACGCCGTGGAGGGCTGGCCGGGTAAGACGGCGGTGCTGGAGCAGCTGTGGACGCTCGCCGAAGCGGCCACGCCGCAGCGCGACGTTGCGGCTTACAACCAGGCCATGATGGATCTGGGTGCCACGCTGTGTCGGCGCGGCACCCCGGAGTGCGCGCGTTGTCCATTGAAAACGGACTGCCGCGCCTGCCAGCAGGGTCGGCAGCGCGAGTTTCCGGCACCGCGTCCGCGTCGCGAGCTCCCGGTGCGCAGCGTGCACATGTTGCTGCTGAGTGGCCCTGATGCTGCGGTGTATCTGGAGCGGCGGCCCGCTTCCGGTATCTGGGGCGGGTTATGGAGCTTTCCCGAGTTCGACACCGAAGCGGCGCTGCTGGCGTGGTGCGACCGGAAGCGGATTCCGGTTCCGGAGCGATTCGAGCCGTGGCCGGCGCTGCGCCACACCTTCAGTCATTTCCATCTCGATATCACACCCTGCCGACTGCAGCTGAAAAACCCGGGGTTTTCCGTGATGGAAGGCGGCGGAGCAGTCTGGTATAACACGGGGCAATCAGAGGGGCTGGGCCTGGCGGCGCCGGTGCAGCGCCTGCTGGCGCAAATGCAGAATTCGACATGAGGGGGCGGGATCAATGGCTCGTATGGTCAAGTGTGTGAAACTCGGTAAAGAGGCCGAAGGCCTCGATCGACCGACCTACCCGGGTGAGCTCGGCAAGCGTATCTACGCAGACGTGTCCAAGGAAGCCTGGCAGATGTGGCTGCGCCAGCAGACCATGCTGATCAACGAGTATCGCCTGTCGCCGATCGAACCCAAGGCGCGCAAGTTCCTCGAAGAGCAGATGGAGAAGTTCTTCTTCGGCGACGGCGCCGACACACCGCCCGACTTTGTCCCGCCGAGTGAGTAAGTCCCGCTTCGTCCGGGTGCACATCAAAACTGCGCGGCTGCAAACCCTCGAAGAACCCGGATCCCGTTAGACCATGAAGGGCATTATTCTGGCTGGTGGCTCGGGTACCCGGCTGTATCCGGTCACCCGGGTGGTCAGCAAGCAGCTGCTGCCGGTGTACGACAAGCCG
>CBDTYI010000350.1:0-2560 GCA_965364565.1 uncultured Gammaproteobacteria bacterium
CATGCGACTCAACGCCAGCACGGCTCAAGTTCCTGGAAGCGTGTGTCTCGGGAGTCAGTCATGTGCAGGCACACAGTAATGTCTGACGGCGTGCGCCGTTCTGTCCTGTCAGCGCTGGTCGGCCTGCTGGCTGCGCTGAGCGGTACGGTTCACGGCGCCGATACCCCCGCACTCGACGGGGCGCTGGTCAGTCGCGGGGCAGGGGAGCGCGCCGACCGGCACCAGCTGCCAGCGCAGGCCATCGATACCGGCAGTCTGCCCGTCACGCGGCTCACCGCAGCGGACAGCGATAGCGCCACGCTGCCCCTGTACCGCCTCGCACCGGACACCTATTTTCTGTACGGCAACATTGCCACGCTCGATGCCGACAACCGCGGATTCAATGGCAACGCCGGTTTCGTGGTGACCGGAGCAGGCGTAGTGGTGATCGACGCGCTGGGCACCCCGAAGCTCGGCAAGCGGCTCATCGCCACCATTCGTTCCGTGACCGAGCAGCCGATCAAGTACCTCATCCTCACTCACAATCACCCCGATCACGCCTACGGCGCCGGCGCGTTTGGCGCCCTCGAAGGCATCAGCATCGTCGGTCACCGGGGCTTGCTCGAGTACCGCGGCTCGGAAACCATGCAGCGTTCGGTGGACTACCGACGCGAGCTGCTGCCGCAGGACATGGCGGGCTTCAGTTTCGTAGAGCCCGATATCTACAGTCCGGAGCAACCTTTCCAGGCCCTGCGACTGGAACTCGGCGACCAGCGCTTCGATGTATACAACGTCGGGCAACACCACTCGCACGGCGATCTGGTGGTGCATCAGCTGGACACCGGCATCCTGTGGATTTCTGATCTGGCTTTCAATCAGCGCGTCACTTTCATGGGCGACGGGCATAGCGGCGCGGCCATCGAGGGGCAGGACTGGCTGCGGCAGCAGTTCAGCGATACGCGCCTGATGGTGCCCGGCCACGGCAGCGCGCAGCGCCCACCTTTCCCCATGGTCGGCGAGACGCGCGACTACATACAGCAGCTGCGTGACAGGATGAAACGCCGCTATGCCGGCGTGGCAAGACCTGCCGCTTTACGACGAAAACCAGCGCGCCAACGCCAGCTTCATCTACCGCGAAATGGAACTGGAATTCTTCTGAACACCCGCCTGAGTATCCGCGCGCGCCATTGCGAAACTATACTTGACAAAATTGGTCAGGATTCTATAGTTGCATTACCTGATCAATTTACTCAGGTATTAGCAGTTTCTGATTTGGTTACGCAACTGTTCAACGTCAGCACGGGAGGTGTGACATGAGTTTCATACTCGGACAGTCTGATTCGATCAGCAGGCGCACTTTCAACAAGATCAAGTACTTGTTATCGGCTTTGTCGGTTGCTGTGACTTCGGGTTTTGTGATGCTGCTGCACGTCCACGCGTGACGGAAGCAGTCCCCGCACGCGCAGACCAAACAACACGAATACTCAATTCCATCTTATTATATTTAGAGGAGTTAGTATGTTGTACAGAAGACTGTATTTCCTGTTCCCGGATCCCGAACATGCCCGTAGCGTCAGCAAGGAATTGACCCGGGTCGGAGTTGACGAACGACAAATTCATGCCGTAGCGCGCGACGGAGTCGATCTCAGCGCGCTTCCCGCCGCTACCGTGCGGCAACGCCAGGACGCTGCCGGACGCATCGAGGCGGTGGCATGGAACAGCAACCTGGCTCTGTTTGCTGCGGCCGCCGTTGCGTTGCTGGCGTCGCTGTTCCTCCAGTCTCTGTGGCTGGCGATCGGCGCGATGGTGGTGATGTCGGCAACGTTTCTGGGCGGCGCCTGGTTCGCGCTGCGGGTTCCGGACGTGCACCTGGACGAATTTCGCGAGGCGATAAGGCACGGTGAGATCGTACTGATGGTGGATGTACCTGCGAAGCGGGTCGCCGAAATAGAGAATCTGGTGCACCGGCGTCATCCCGAGGCGAATGTCGGCGGCGTTGGCTGGTCGATCGAAGGTCTCGGTATTTGAGTTGACCGATCCCGAAGCAAGACGTGTTTTTCCATGTTGACGATAGAGAGGATTCGCGCATGACAGCTACGGCTCAGCACAGCAGGTTGAAAAACGAGCAGGAATGGATCTTCACCACCCACGGCGGAGCCCGCCCCAGCGGGCAGTGGTCGGAGAGTGCAGCGCAACAGATCGCCCGCCAATCGGGTATCGAGTTGTCCGACGCTCACTGGGAGGTGATCCGCTACGTGCGCCACTACTATCTGGAGCGCGGTTTCGTGCGCAGGTCGCGCGAACTCGCCAGCGCGCTGAACGCGCGTTTCAAAGAGCAGGGCGGCAGCAGGTACCTGTACCGGCTATTCAACGGCGGCCCGGTGCTGAAGGCCTGCCGACTGGCCGGAGTTCCGGTGCCGGAGAACTGCGTAGACGCGTCCTTCGGCACCGCGTTCTAACCCACCTGACCCTTACTTCGATCGGGGCGCGGGTCAGGCCGTTCGCCTGGCCCGTGTTACACCGGGTGGAGTAAGCAGAGAGGCGGCGGTCATGGTCCCAACCAGGGGCTTTTGTGCTGCGA
>CBDTYI010000351.1:0-2553 GCA_965364565.1 uncultured Gammaproteobacteria bacterium
TGATCAGACGTATTGAGCACGAAAAACGTGGCTCGGTGAGGTTGACCCAGGCTGCCATCCTGGCTCTGTGTCAGTACAACTGGCCCGGTAACGTTCGCGAACTCGCCAACCTGATCGAGCGCCTCGCTATCCTGTATCCGTTCGGGGTTGTAAATGCCACTGAACTTCCGGAAAAATTTCAGACAGATACGGTCCGTGCCGAAGCCGCCGGTATGGGTGAGGAGCTGCTTGCACCGCAGCCGATGCAATACGCGCTCGATTCGGAGCCGCGCCTGCCGCGGGGCGGACTCGATCTGAAGGAGCATCTCAGTAATCTAGAGGTCGGCTACATCAAACAGGCGCTGGATGACGCCAATGGCGTGGTGGCACAGGCTGCCAAGCGCCTCGGTATGCGGCGAACCACGCTGGTCGAGAAGCTCCGCAAATACGGCCTGCAACGCTCTGACAGCGCGCCGGGAGTTTGACGGCGAGATTTGCTCTAGTCTGTAACCTGCTGATCTAGAATGTAACTTTTCTGTAGGCATACTCCTTGCTTCCTCAAGGCTGGGCGCCAGAGCCCGGTTAGACAGCGATCAGGAGTAGGCCCACACATGAGTCAGACAGGTGCCGCCAAGCAGCAGCTGAGGGATGCGTTCGAGCTGTTCAATCAGATCTCTGAACAGCTCGCCGGGTCTTACCAGACGTTGCAGCAGCAGGTCGTGATGCTTAACCAGAAGCTCGAATCGGCCCGCGCGGAGCGCCAACAGCTGCTCTCCGAGATACAGGTACTGCAGCAACAGGTCAGCCGGTCGCGGCGCCTGTCCAGCATGGGGCAGATGACCGCCCGCCTGGCGCATCAAATCCGCACCCCTCTCGCCACAGCATTGCTCTATGCGTCACAGCTCAAACAGGTGCAATTGCGCCGTGACCAGCACGATTGCTTCGTCGAGCGGTTGCTGGTTGGTCTGCGTCACCTGGACCACATGGTCAACGACATGCTGGTGTTCGCGCGCGGCGGCCAGGAAGGCGAGGAAACCGTCGTGCTTACCGAAATTCTCGAGCAGGTCCGGCAGACCCTGTTGCCGCAGCTGAACCAGCAGGAGGCACGCTGGTGCGTGCATGCGTCGGACGCCAAACTGCCAGTCCGTGGCCAGCGGGAGGTGCTGGTCAGTGTGCTGACCAATCTTGCCAGTAACGCGCTAAACGCCGGTGGTCACTCGACGCGACTTGACTGGTACCTTGAAGCGCACGGCAAGACCATCAACCTGACGCTGGAGGATGACGGTCCCGGGGTTCCGGAGGAACTGCAGGAGCAAATCTTTGAACCTTTCTTCACCACCCGCGCGAACGGAACCGGTCTTGGGCTTGCGGTTGTGCGCGCAGTTATCGACGCGCATCGCGGGACAATAGAACTCGACCCCTCCTACCGGGAGGGCGCGCGCTTCATCTTGCGATTGCCGCTGATGGATACCGATCAGCACCTTCCGAGCCGGATGTTGCGGAACCAGAAAAAGGCTGGCGTGGCCGATTCGAGGTGTGTGTAATGAGTGAACCCATAGTGCTGATTGTTGAAGATGACCCGGCGCTGCGCGATGCCCTTGCCGCGACCGTCGAACTGGCGGGATTCGCTGTCAAGTCGGCATCCGATGGAACCCAGGCGATGCAGGTGCTGGAAAATCAGCCTGTGCAGCTGGTGGTGAGCGACGTCCAGATGGACGGGATGGACGGGTACACGCTGCTGCAGAAGGTCAAGGCCAGCATACCGCAATTGCCTGTGGTGCTGATGACGGCATATGGCACCATTCAGAAGGCAGTGGAGGCGATGCGTGCCGGCGCGGCTGATTATCTGGTCAAGCCGTTTGACGCCGAGGCACTGGTGGAAATGTTGCGGAACTATCTTCCTGATGTCGGCGATGACCCCGAGGTGGTCGCGGAAGATCCGGGTACCCGCAAACTTGCAACCCTCGCCAGGCGGGTGGCGGGCACCGACGCGACTGTGATGATCAGCGGCGAATCCGGTACCGGAAAAGAAGTGTTCGCACAAATGATCCATCGTCATTCGGCGCGCAAACAGGGTCCATTCGTTGCTATCAACTGTGCAGCCATACCCGAGAATATGCTTGAAGCCTCGTTGTTCGGCTATGAAAAAGGCGCCTTTACCGGTGCTTATCAGTCCCGAGCCGGAAAATTCGAGCAGGCTCAGGGTGGAACGTTGCTGCTCGACGAAATCTCCGAGATGGATCTGGGCCTGCAGGCCAAGCTGCTACGCGTGCTGCAGGAGCGGGAGGTCGAGCGGCTGGGAGGCCGCGAGCTCATTCCGCTCGATGTCCGTGTGCTCGCCACCACTAACCGCACCATGCGGGAGGAGGTCGCCGCGGGCAGGTTCCGCGAAGACCTGTTTTACCGTCTCAACGTGTTCCCGCTGCATTTATCGCCCTTGCGACAGCGCCGCGCGGACATTCTGCCCCTGGCGAACCGTCTGATCCGACGCTACTGCCAGGACGGCCGTCGCTTGCCGCATCTGTCGAAGCAGGCCCAGCAGGCGCTACTGGAGCATCGCTGGGCGGGCAATGT
>CBDTYI010000352.1:0-2515 GCA_965364565.1 uncultured Gammaproteobacteria bacterium
CCTTGGCCCGACGCAGCTGCTCGACCCGCTCGCGAACCGCTGGATCGCGCGCCATTGCCACCATGACCGCCTCGCAGCCGGCGCTGTCAAGCTGTCCGTCAACAAAGGCGCCGAGAGTGTTTTCATCTATTACATCAGAATCTTGCATAGTATCACTTGACCACGCGTATATGCCCTTTGGCGACCGCCGCTTGCGGTTTGGCCGTCTCCAGGCGGGTCAGCAGGTTCTTGCGGGCCCGGTGCAGCCGGCTCATTACGGTACCAATCGGTATGTTCAGCACCTGGGCAACTTCACAGTAGGAAAATTCCTCCAGATCGACCAGCGCAATGACTTGCCGCTGTTCCACCGGGAGAGTGGCAACCGCCTTGCGCACCCGACACACGATCTCCAGTTCGCGGCAGTTTCCGAATGGCCCTGTCTCGTCGGCAGCCAGCTGTTCGTCCAGTTCTTCGTGGACTTTGCGCGAGCGCAAATGGCGCCGCCAGTTGTTATTGAGGATACTGTACAGCCATGCGAACAGCCGTTTTTCATCGCGCAACTGGCGCCGGTTCAGAATACCACTGGCCATGGTTTCCTGGACCAGATCGTCTGCCAGCATCTCGTCGCCACACCAGGCCAGCGCCACCCGATACAGGCGGTCGCGCGATTCGGCAATCCGGCGTTTCAGTGGCACTGCGGCTCCAGTCGGGTTTTTGTCCATGTTAGAGCGTAGATGTCTCGAGGCGCGAATTTATTTCCTGTCCCCCTGCATATTGGTGCCGGCCCGCGGGAAAAGACCGCCGGCGGGCCTCGTTGCGTTGCTGAAACCGGTCGAACCCGGCTTCGCCCTATGCGCATCCTGAACAGCGTGCTGGGCGACGCCAGCGGTGGACGCTGGCAGGTGGTGTGCCAGTACAGCCGGGTCCTGCAGCGCCACGGCCACCAGGTGTTGATGCTGCTGGGGCCGAGGCAAAGCGATTTGCGCGACGCTCCGGCCGGGGTACAGGTGGAAATCATCCGCAGTCACGGGCACTACGACTACCTTGCCGCCGCGGTTGCCGCCCGGCGTCTGCGCGCCTTCCGACCGCAGATTGCCATTGCCCATTGCAGCCGCTCGGTTGCTCTGCTGAAACGGGCTCTGGCGGGAGCTGCCCCGCTGGTGGCCGTCAGCCACAGCAACAAAGTGAGGCGGCTGCTGCCCGCCGACGCCTATCTGGCCCTCAGTGGCCGTATCCGCGACCGCCTGGCCGGCGCGAGCGGTGCGCAGCCGGCGAAACCCTGCTTCGTCGTGCCCAATATGATTGCATTCGATGCCGGCATGCCGCTTCCGGTGCGGGCGCGCGACGACCCGCCCCGCATTGCAGCTCTGGGCCGCTTCGATACCGTCAAGGGGCTGGACGTGTTTATCCGCGCCCTGGCTAAGCTGCAGCAGCAGGGTCGCGAGTTCAGGGCCACCCTGGGAGGAGCGGGCGTCGAGGAGCGCAGGCTGAGACGAATGTTGACAGAGCTGGATCTCCGGCAGCGAGTGACGATGCCAGGCTGGGTGGAGGACGTCGAAACTTTTCTGTCGGGAGCAGACCTGCTGTGTGTGCCGGCGCGTTCGGATGCCTTCGGGTTGACGCCGCTGCAGGGAGCCATCGCCGGTGTCCCGCTGGTGCTGTCGCGGGCCACCGGCCACCTGGAAATGTTCGCCCCGGAGCGAGAAGCCCTGTTCTGCGACATCGACGATCCCGATTCAACCGCCCGCCAGATGCTCCGCATCCTGGACGATTCCGCGCTTGCCGAGCGGCTCCGCAGCGCGGCGTTCGAGCATGTTTCAGCCTCCTACAGTGTTCCGGTTGTCACCGCGCAGATTTTACACGCACTTGAAACTATTCATGAAAAATGGCATAAAGACACATATCTATAAATTTAGATACAAATAGGAATTTATAGTCAGCAGCAGATAATGGCTGCACAGGCGTCCGAGATCCGGCCACGAGGGTTGTGAATGGTTCGGCTTCATGACTCGGTCAATATCGAGAGCGAGTGTGATTCTCATTGCCAACAATAAATATCAAGTCACATCTAATTTCGAGATCCGGGCCCTCCCGGCGAGGCGAACCTCGCCTAAAGCGCCTACTCTTGGTGCGGCTGAGCGTTTCCCGGCCCGCTGAATGGGCCCCTAACAGTGGCGAGGTACGCCAGTGGATCCCCAATGGCGCAAGCGCGGCGGTATTGGGCTATAATTCCGGACCTTTTTAGTCGGGTAAAAACGGATGAGCTTGCCGAGCAACTTTGCGGTCATCGTGGTGGGCGGAGGCCACGCCGGTACCGAGGCCGCTCTGGCCGCGGCACGCAGCGGCGCTCGCACCCTGCTGCTGACCCAGAACATCGAGACTCTGGGCCAGATGAGCTGCAACCCGGCGATCGGCGGAATCGGCAAGGGACACCTGGTTAAGGAGATCGACGCCCTGGGCGGTATCATGGGGCGGGCCGCGGATCGCGCCGGTATCCAGTTTCGGCGTCTGAATGCCAGCAAGGGGCCTGCGGTGC
>CBDTYI010000353.1:0-2489 GCA_965364565.1 uncultured Gammaproteobacteria bacterium
CCACGGTATTGCAGGATGCCGCCATGACGGCGCGCCTGTTACGCGTGGCCAACAGTCCCATCTTCAATGTCACTGGCCGCACCATCAGCACCGTCAGCCGGGCCGTGGTGCTGCTCGGCTTCGACGAGGTACGCAGCATCTGCCTGTCGATCGCGGTGGTCGAATCGATGCTGAAGGGAAAACAGAAGCAGCGCGTCATCGAAGAGATGGCCCGATCCTTCCACGCCGCTGTGCAGGCACGCGCCATCGCCAGAAAACGCAAGGATCCTGCCCCCGAAGAGGTTTTCATTGCGACGCTGCTGTCACGTCTTGGTGATATGGCGTTCTGGGCCTTCGCGGGTCCATCCGCGGAGCGTCTCGACGCCGCGCTGCAACGGCAGGGGGGCGACCTGCCCGAGGCGGTGCAGCGTCGAGTGCTGGGTTTCGCCTTGAGTGATCTCACGCTGGGGCTCAGCCGCGAGTGGAAACTGGGAGACTTGCTGGAGCAGTCGCTGCAGGGGCGTAGTGACAGGAATCCGCGTGCCGGCAATGTGATGCTCGGGTACCAGCTCGCCAGCGCCGCTGAGCACGGCTGGGATGCCCCGGACGTCAAGCGGCTGGTAGAGCGGATTGCCGAAAACCTTTACCTGCCGGTGCCGGAAGTGACAAGAATGGTGCGCAGCAATGCCGACGAAGCCGCCGATACCGCGGCCTTCTACGGTGCCGCGCGGGCGAGCCGGCTGATCCCCGTAGTGCGCGAAACCGCTGAGGCACCAGACGTCGTCGCAGAGCAGCCTGTCACCCCGGTGTTTCTGGAACCCGATCCGATGCTGCAACTCACCATCCTGCGCGAGCTTGCGGCCCTGATGGACACACGCCCCGACTACAACCTGGTGCTGGAAATGGTACTGGAGGGCATGTATCGCGGTGTCGGCATGGATCGCACCCTGTTCGCGCTGCGTACGCCGGACCACCGTTTTCTGGCAGGACGTTATGCGCTGGGTGTCGACAACGAAGTATTGCGCCAGCAGTTTCATATCGAAACCCTGGAGGCTAAGCCCAACCTGTTCCAGCACGTTATCCAGACCCGCCAGGCACTGTGGGCAGGGCAGCCGGGTAACGCCGCGGAGCGCAGGCTGCTCACGCCGCAGGTGCGGGCTATCTGTGCGGACGCGCCGTTCTTTGTTACGCCCATCGAGATACGCGGCAAGGTGATCGGCGTGTTCTATGCCGACCGGAAGGTCAGCGGACGGCCGCTGGACGAGGACAGCTTTACCAGTTTCAGGCACTTCGCCCAGCAGGGTAACCTGGCACTGTCCTTCCTCGGTGCCGGCTAGCTGGCCGCGCGAACCGCCCCCGGGGCACGGTGCGCTGCGAATCGCGGGTGGTCGCCCATGTGGTCAACGGGAATGCTGCGTAGTCACACCGGATGCTGTGTCCAGCCAGGCGATCCACTGCCGGAAGATATCCGGGTCCAGCGCCGCTGCCGCCGAGCGTGGTTCGAGACTGGGAGCGAACACCGGATCACCCCCCAGCGTGACCGCCTGGCCGCCTGCCTCCTGCAGAATCAGGCACCCGGCTGCGTAGTCCCATAGCTTCTGCTGCCCGTGCAGATACACGTGGCAGCGTCCCGCTGCCAGCCAGCACCAGTCCAGGGCTACGGCGCCGAAGCTGCGCTGGGACGTGTAGGGCGGTTCGGAGGCCAGGCGACTGGCCAGGCCACGCGGCAGGCGCTTCAGATCGACCAGCGCAAGGCCGCGCGACAGCGGCGCGCGTGGCGGCCGCCGCTGGAGGCGCCTGCCATTCAACCAGGCACCCTGGCCGCGGGCGGCGGTGAAACATTCTGCGCGGCTGGGGTCATAGACAACGCCGGCCTCGATCACCTGTTTGCGCAGCAGTGCGACGGAAACTGCATAGTAGGGGACGCCGGCGGCGAAATTGTTGGTGCCGTCGAGCGGGTCGATGCACCACACCCCGGTGTCTTCGTGCTGCAAAGCGCGCTGCTGGGTGATCTCGTCCATTTCTTCACCGAGCACGTCGATTGCCGGCCAGCGTTGCGTCAGCGCCTCGATCAGCGCGTCCTGCATGACCAGATCGGCCTCTGTGAGCAGGCTGCCATCCGGCTTGCGGGTAGTGGTTGCTGCGCTGAAGCGCGGCGGGAGCTCGCGGTCAGCGATAGCGCGGACTATGGAGGCTAACTCCTGGAGAGATTCAGGGAGCATCGCGGGAATCGAGTTGCTATTATCGGGCGCCTGACAAGATTGTCGCACAAAGGGTGGCCATGAGCATAAAGAAAACCAAGCATAAAGACGCGAAGAAACCGGGCAAGGGCAAGAAGAGCAGGAAGCCCAGCAAGGCAGAGCGGGCCGACAGGCATGCGCTGTATGAACAGTCGGTGCAATCCACCGAGTTCGAGTACGAATTCATCGATACCCATTTCCGCCGTATCCGCGCTCGCACCGCCACGCTGTTACGCGAGGATTTCTGCGGTACCGCGCAGATGTGCTGCG
>CBDTYI010000354.1:0-2367 GCA_965364565.1 uncultured Gammaproteobacteria bacterium
ATCGATCGGCGAAAACCCCAACCGCTATTCGCACGAACCCTATCGCCGCAAGCTGTACATTATGCGTAACCGGCTGCGCGACAACCTGAGACTGGCCATCGCGCGCACCGAGCATCCCGAAACGGCCGGGCCAGAACAGTACCCCAGCCGTTTCCGCGACGAGCAGGAGTTCCTTGCGGACCTGAAACTGATCCAGGCATCGCTGCAATCACACGGCGAAAGCGGCGTCGCACACGGTGACCTGCTGGACCTTATCCGGCTGGTGGAGACCTTCGGGTTCTTTCTGCTGCACTTGGACATCCGCCAGGAGTCGAACCGTCACAGCCAAGCGGTCGCCGAGCTGTGCGCATGCCTCGGCAGCTGCGAAGATTACGCCTCGCTCGATGAGTCGGCGCGCGTCGGCCTGCTGTGCACGCTGCTGAACGACGCCCGGACACCGGCCATAGAACAGCATGACCTGAGCGAGGCCACACGCGAAACGCTGCAGGTGCTGGAGCTGATGGCGCTGATGCGCGAGGAGGTCAGCCCCGGCGCTTTCGGCACCTATGTGATATCCATGACCCACAACGCCAGCCACGTGCTGGAACTGATGTGGCTGGCCGCGCTGTGCGGACTGGCCGGACGGGAGCACGGTGAATGGTACTGTCATATCCGTATCAGCCCGCTGTTCGAAACCATCGAAGACCTTACGCACATCGAGCAGGTGCTGTCACGACTGCTCGATCAACCCGTCTACCGGCAGCTCCTGAATGCGTCGGGCAACCTGCAGGAAATCATGCTCGGCTATTCCGACTCCTGCAAGGACGGAGGCATCCTGGCTTCCGGCTGGAACCTCTACGAAGCGCAGCAGAAAATCATCGCCATCACCAAAAACCACGGCGTGGACTGCCGGCTGTTCCACGGCCGCGGCGGCACTCTGGGGCGCGGCGGCGGCCCCACCCATGATGCCATCCTGTCGCAACCGGCCGGCACCGTACACGGGCAGGTCAAGTTCACCGAGCAGGGCGAGGTCCTGTCCTACAAGTACAGCAACGAAGAAACCGCCGCCTACGAACTGACCATGGGTATCACCGGGCTGCTAAAGGCGAGCCGCAACGTGGTGCAGCCACAGAGCGACGAGTGCAAGGAATACGCAGACATCATGGCGCGCCTGGCAGCACAGGGCGAACAGGCGTACCGCGCTCTGGTCGACCGTACCGAGGGCTTGCTCGACTACTTCTACGAAGCCACGCCGGTCAGCGAGATCGGTTTGCTGAATATCGGATCGCGCCCCAGTCACCGCAAGCAGCAGGATCGCTCCAAGGGATCGATCCGCGCCATACCCTGGGTGTTCGGCTGGGCGCAGGCGCGCCACACCCTGCCGGCCTGGTACGGCATCGGCAGCGCCCTGCACTGGTTCACGCAGCAGGGTGGCGGAAGCCTGGAAAAACTGCGTGCGATGTATGGGAAGTGGGCGTTTTTCCGCGCCCTGCTCAGCAACACCCAGATGTCTCTGGCCAAGGCCGAAATGGATATCGCGCAGGAGTACGCGGCACTGGCCACCAACCAGGAGCGTGCCCGCGCGATTTACAGCTGCATCCGTGCCGAGCACGACCGCACCCTGGAAATGGTCAGGCAGGTCGCCGGCATCGACTGTCTGCTGCAGGAAACGCCGGCGCTGGCACTGTCGCTGACGCGACGCGACCCGTATCTGGACCCACTCAATCACATCCAGGTGAAACTGCTGGGCCGGGTGCGTGACCCGCAGCTGCCGGAAGCGGAGCAGGAGCGCTGGCTGGAACCGCTGTTACGCTCCATCAACGCGATTGCCAGCGGCATGCGCAACACCGGTTAGCCGTTCGTCTGTTTACACTCGTCCCCGGTTGCGCAAATGGGATTTTTCAACTAAAAATGAAGCAGGACAGGTTAACAGCGGCGTTGCGCTGTCGCGATGCCATCCTGGCGTGGAACGCGCCCCTGCCCCGGATCTGATCGATCGTAAGAAACGTCAGCAAAAACATTAACAAACAGAAACGGCTACCCTGACATAACGACAACGAGCACAGGGATGCTGCGACGCATAAGGCGTCGGAGGTAGTGCCATGGGTGTCAACGTGAAAGGCAGCACGATGCGCGGCTTGTCTGCGCCACAAACCGGAATCGGGCAATGCGATGAGAGGCGCTGGAACCTGCACGCCGCCAGTCCGGTGCGTATTCACACCCTGGGACGTTTCAGCGTGCAGCTGCAGGGTCGACCGCTGACCGGCGCCGCACGGCCGCGTTACCAGCGCTCGCTCGAGCTGTTGCAGGCGCTGATCGCGCTGGGGGGGCGGGATGTGCACGCCGAGCTGCTCAGCCAGGCCCTGTGGCCGGACGCCGAGGGCGACA
>CBDTYI010000355.1:0-2300 GCA_965364565.1 uncultured Gammaproteobacteria bacterium
AGACCGATCATGGCGGCAAGACGCCTGCGGCGATCCGCGTCTCCGGCCAGACCGGTGTCAGACTCCAGGTGTTCCAGCAGACTCGCAGCGAGCCCCGGATCGGCAACGAATATGGCCTTCAACCTGTCCATCAGTCGCGGCAAACCCTGATCCTGCAGGATGGAGTGCTCGCCCTCCGGCAGTCCGGCGGCCGCCTCCGGTCGGAGCGCGCGCAACAGGTCCACAAACTCCCCATAGACATCCCGCGCATAGAGCTGCAGCGCCACGGCCGGCAGGGTCGGCTTATCACCGGCGCTGCGGCGAAAGGTCCAGAACTGGCTGAGCTTGACTTTGCTTTTCGGCAGTGCGAACGGCGCCAGGGCCGCGGCCGAGGCCGCAATCACGGGTGTCGGCGGAACCAGGCGCTCGACATTGAGCGTGCGCTTCGGCGCCGCGCCGCGCACAGGCAGCTCGAGCCGTTCCCGGCGCAGATAGGCGAACAGAATGACATTACCCGCCCGCTCGATTGCCTCGGCCAGAGCCTGATCCTGGGTCGTCTCGCGCGCTTCCCGGAAAAAGATATCAAAAGCAATGACGCGCGCACCGGCGCTGGCCAGGCGGTCGACCAGCTGCGCGTGCACGCTGCGCGGCCACTCATCGGGTTCCAGCGCCAGGCCCAGCCGGTATGCCGCCGGCTTATCCAGATTGACCACCACCACATCATCAGGTGCGCGCAGCGGGCCGCGCGCTTTCATCATCAGGTCCAGCCCCAGATTCTCTTCCAGATCGAAACCGAACAGGCCGAAGTAAACCAGCAGCCCCGTGGCAGCGACAAGGATTCCCAGGCCGAGAGATCTGGCGAGACGATGCATCATGCTGTGACTGGCAAAGCGCTCTGCCTATTTGACGTGGGCCGAGTAGCGATGTCAAACCCTCCCGACATCGCCCGGCGGTTCGTGCGCAGTCGCCGTCCCCGCGGTTGCGACGCGGGCTGACAGCATCCGTCGCGGGGCCGCTCGACGGTCACGCAGGCCCTCGGCGGACTCGCGGTGTGAATATTCACACCACGAACCACGAAAATTCCCTAACTCCGGTTGTCGGTGAGCTCTATAGTGAAAGCCCGGTCAGCGCACAACAATCCAAAGTTCGGAGCAATAGTGATGAAAAATCAGCCCCGGCCACTCACTCTCCACAGCAGAACCGAGCCACAAACCAGTTGCCCTTTCCGTTGGAGTTGCAAGCACGGAAAACTGGATGATACCAGCCCTTTACACGAGGTGCTTTCCGACACGCGCTACGTTCAGGCCCGCAGGCAGGGCATTTATCTCGCGGCCTGTATCGTCGATGAAGTTGCTTCCCTTGGCGCGCCCAGTCCGGAAGCGGTGATTGACGAGATTCGCCGGCGCATCTGTGATCTGGTGCGTGTGGAATTGAGCGGATCCCCCCGCGAATAGAACCGGCGCATCCTGTCCGGATCGGGGCTATTGCTGAACGCTGGGTGAGCCGCATCAGGACGCCGCTCGGGTTCGGCGCACGCACTGTGGTCGGCGACCCAGTTGTGCCCGGCGGTGTCTTGCCTGACCCATGCGCAATTCGCCAAGATAGCTGCCCGGCTTCATCCTCACCACCTCCCGAAAATTCACCGCACAGCGTGCGCGCGACACGCCCGCCCTCGCCGCAGGCCCTACGCTCACCGCCATGCTGCGCACACCGTGCTCTGTCCCCTCAGGCACTTCAGTATCTTCAGGTTTGCTAATGAACCGCGCGGACGGCTTACCGTGGCCAGGCCGGGTCGAACCGGATCGCGCCAAGGGTTCACCTGGCACTACATCAACGCACCTGCTGACAGCTGCAGCATCGAGGCATACCAGCGCGCGGTCCGGGGTCTGCTCCCGCCGTGTACGTATGTCCACTGTACAACTTCGTTCGTTTGACGTACTTATCTCAACAGTGAGCAACGGCTTGGCATCGCGCCGACGCGTGCTATGCTGAACAGAACGGAACCCTCGCAGGGTCGCATGGTCGGATAAACATAGCCAATAAAGTAACGGACTGCATCGAGGCAGGACCGTTGCGATAACATCCCGGTGTATGCCGGGGCTTGTGGGAGAGGAGTGGAGTGAGCCTGGAGCTTGAGCCCGGTGCCACGTCTTGTGCAGCGGCTGTTTTGTTGCCGCTGGTGCATGCAGCGTGGGTGCGGTCACGTGAGCCCCGCAGCAGCGCTGCGCGTAGCGCACGGATGCACGCTGATCGGCTGTTAGCATCTGCCCGATTCCCGACCTGGTTGTCATCCCATCCGTCGTGGTCTCTGCCGCGGCATT
>CBDTYI010000356.1:0-2244 GCA_965364565.1 uncultured Gammaproteobacteria bacterium
GGTTTTCGCCACCCATAATGCCTTGTTCATGTCGCTACCTCGTCAATCCCGTTGCACCTAGCCCAGACTCATGAGCTGGGCGGTCTTTTCATCCATTTCCTTGGCGGTCTGCATGATCTTCACAGACATTTCAAATTGCCGGGCCAGACCGATCATATCCACCAGCGCTTCGACGCTGTTGACATTGCTCAGTTCCAGGGCACCGCTGAGAAGCGTCACATCGGTGGCTGGCGCTGCCGCCGCACCCGTACGCGTGCGCAACAGGCCGTCCTCCCCCTTGACCAGTTCAGTCGGTTCCGGTGCAACCAGTTTGATGCGCCCGACCTCTGCGAGCGTGCTCGGCTGCTGCCCGATCGGGCGCACACTGATAGTTCCGTCGCGGCCGATTTCCAGCTTCTCGAACTCCGGTATGACAATCGGACCGGATTCGCCCATGACCGGGTGACCCGCGCCGGTCAACAGCTGGCCATTGATGTTGACGCGCAGATTGCCGGCGCGCGTATAGGCTTCGCTCCCGTCCACCGCCTGCACTGCAAGCCAGCCATCTCCGTTTACGGCCACGTCCAGCGTCCGACCAGTCGACTGTATGACACCTTTTTCGAATCGCGCCCCTGCGTCCTCGCCCAGCGCATAAGCACGACTTTCATGGCCCGGCCCGTCGACCAGCTGGGCACGAAAGTTCGCGAGGTCGGCCTGGAAGCCAATGGTGTTTACATTGGCAAGATTGTGGGCGTTGACAGACTGCGCGCGCATCAGTTGCTTAGCGCCACTTGCCATAACAAACACGACCCGGTCCATGATCAGCTCCTAGTCAGACCTACCGAATATTGATAATGGTCTGGGTTATGGTATCGGCGGTGGTGATCACCTGCGCGTTAGCCTGGAAGTTGCGCTGCGCGGTAATCATGCCCACCAGCTGCTCGGTCAGATCGACGTTCGATCCTTCCAGCGCTCCGGATTCGATCAGTCCGGCGGCGCCGGCTCCCGGCGCACCCACCAGCGGCGCACCGGAATCGAAGGTCTCCGCCCAACTGGTGTCTCCCAGCTGGCGCAGCCCCTGCGAATTATTGAAGGTCGCCACGGCGATCTGACCGAGAGTTCTCGACTGCCCGTTGGTAAAGCGCGAGGTAATAACACCCGCCTCACTGATGTCGATTCCGCTCAGACGCCCGGTAGCAAAGCCGTCCTGCGCCAGCTGGCTGACATTGAAGGGGCTCCCGTACTGGCTGGTGTCGGTAAAATCGAGGTCCAGTGACATGGTTGCCGCACCCGTGCCGGGGTTGATGCCGCCTATGGTGTAGACGCCGGGAAAGGTCGTGGTATCGATGGCACCGCTACTGGTGAACTCGATCGTATTGGCACCGCCCTGTGGGTTGCCATCGACATACAGATGCGCATCCCACTGATTTGGTGTCGCGCTCTTGACGAAATACAGCGTCGCCAGGTGCGGCGAGCCCAGGGAATCGTACACGGTCAACGACGTTGAGTTGTTGTAGCTGGTGGCGTCTGTCGGGTCCAGGGGGGCCGTCGCCGGCGGACTCTGAGACGCGTCCAGGTTCGCACCTACCCCGATCTGCGTGCTGGCCTGCGGCGCGATATCCGAGCGATCGAGCTGCAACGGACCCGTGGCGCCAGTGATGTTGCCGTTCAGGTCCGACTGGAATATCGTCAGTTGCTGCTGCTGATTGTTGACAACGTAGCCGTCACGGTCCACGCCGAACTGGCCGGCCCGCGAGTAGACATTGACGCCGTTGTCGTTGAGCATGAAGAATCCCTGTCCATTGATAGCCAGGTCCAGATTGTTGTCGGTAAACTCGATATTGCCCTGGGTGAACTGCTGCGATACCGACGCAACACGCACACCGGTACCAATCGCATTGGCAGTGACACCCAGGTTCGAGGTTGCGAAGATATCCGCAAACTCTGCCCGTGATTCCTTGAAGCCGGTGGTACTGGCGTTCGCCACGTTGTTGCCAATGACCCGCAGTTCTGCGGAAGACGCGTTTAACCCACTCAGAGCTGTACGAAACGGCATTGTGTTTCTCCTTCAGCCAAACTGTTTACAGAATCTGCTGCACTTCGGCGAAGTCCAGCGATCCCACACCTTCAAGATCAAGCAGCAAGCCACCGCTGTTACTCAGCGTGACGCTACGCACCTGCGATTCGAGCAGCGTGTCGACCGCTTCAGTGCGGCCGTCCACGCTCGCTTCGGCACTTACAAAATAGGTTCCCGGCGACGCGAAC
>CBDTYI010000357.1:0-2234 GCA_965364565.1 uncultured Gammaproteobacteria bacterium
GCAGCGGCTTGGGTGCCTTCTCGACTTCCACCATGCACATGCGGCAGTTGGCGGCGACCGGCAGTTTCTTGTGGTAGCAGAAGCGCGGGATGGTGATGCCGTTGGCGTCGGCCACCTCGATGATCATCGCGCCCTTGCGCGCCTGGTAGGGTTTGCCGTCGATCTCGACCTTGAGCATGTCCTCGGCCACGCTGTCCGGCTTGGCGCTCATGCGGCAGCTCCCGTGCTGCCGGCGGCGCGGTGACTGCTGGTGCCAGGCATACAGTTCTTGTGCGTAACGTGATACTCGAACTCGGCGCGGAAATGCTTGACGAAGCTGCGCACCGGCCAGGCCGCTGCGTCACCGAAAGCACAGATGGTGTGACCCTCGATCTGGCTCGCCGCGCTGTCCAGCAGGTCGATGTCCTCCATGGTGCCGCGCCCTTCCTCGATGCGCTTGATCACCCGGTACATCCAGCCGGTGCCCTCGCGGCACGGCGTACACTGGCCGCAGGACTCTGCGTAGTAGAAGCGCGCGATGCGCATCAGCGCGCGCACCATACAGGTTGAATCGTCCATCACGATCATGCCGGCAGAGCCCAGCGCCGAGCCCGCCTTGGACAGCGAGTCATAGTCGAGGTCGGTGTTCATGATCACCTCGGCGGGCATCACCGGCATGGAACAGCCGCCCGGAATCACGCCCTTCAGCTGGTGGCCGGTACGTACGCCGCCGGCCAGTTCCAGGAGGTCCTTGAACGGAGCGCCGAGCGGAATTTCGTAGTTGCCCGGTTTGTTCACGTGCCCCGAGACGCACCAGATCTTTTCACCGCCGTTATTGGGTCGGCCGAGGTTCAGGAACCATTCGCCGCCGTTGCGCATAATCGCCGGCACCGAGGCGAGGCTCTCGGTATTGTTTATCGTGGTGGGCTGACCGTACAGGCCGAAGTTGGCCGGGAACGGCGGCTTGAAGCGTGGCTGTCCCTTCTTGCCCTCCAGCGAATTGAGCAGTGCAGTTTCCTCGCCGCAGATGTAGGCGCCGGCGCCGAGGTGGCTGTAGCAGTCGAAATCGATGCCCGAGCCCTGGATGTTCCTGCCGATCAGACCGGCTTCATAGGCTTCCTTAAGCGCCTGCTCGAAGCGCTCGTAGGGTTCGTGGTGAAACTCGCCGCGCATGTAGTTGTAACCGACCGTGGCGCCGATGGCATAGCCGGCGATGGCCATGCCCTCGATCAGGGCGTGCGGGTTGTAGCGCAGGATGTCGCGGTCCTTGCAGGTACCGGGCTCGGACTCGTCCGAGTTGCATACAATGTACTTCTGGCCCGGCGCATTGCGCGGCATGAAGCTCCACTTGAGCCCGGTGGGAAAGCCCGCCCCGCCGCGGCCGCGCAGGGCGGATTTCTTGACCTCTTCAATGATGTCTTCCTGCGGTGTCTTATCCGCCAGGATTTTCTTCCACGCCTTGTAACCCCCGACCTTGAGATAGTTCTCCAGGGTCCAGGGTTGGTCGAATTCAAGTGTTGTAAAACAGACCTGGTTCGTCATCCCCTACTCCAGACTGTCCAGAATCTGATCCACCTTATCGATGGTCAGGTTCTCGTGGTAATGGCCGTTCACCGCCATCATGGGAGCACCGATGCAGGCCGCCAGGCATTCCTCTTCTTTCTTCAGCGTGATGCGCCCGTCGGCGGTGGTCTCGCCGAGCTTGACGCCCAGCTTGCTCTCGATGTGTTCGACAATATTGTCGGCGCCGCACAGCATGCAGGAAATATTGGTGCAGATGGACACCATATTGCGGCCCACCGGCTTGAGCTCCAGCATCGAATAGAAGGTGCCGACCTCGTATACGCTGACCGGCGGCATGCCAAGGTATCTGGCGACAGCATCCATGTGCGCATTCTGCAGCCACCCCTCGCGATGCTGAACCGCGTGCAGTGCCGCCAGCACCGCCGACTGCTTCTGCTCAGGCGGGTACTTCTGCAGCCACTGGTCGATCTCTGCCTTCACCTCGGCCGGCAGTTCGTACACCTGTTTACCCTGTTCTGCTGTTGCCATTTGAAATCCTGTTCTTAACCACTAAGGAACACCAAGTCGCACAAAGGAAAAAACTGTTTCCAGATCGAATGTTTTTACCTTAGTGAATCCTTCGTGTTCCTTTGTGCGCCTTTGTGGTTAGTGTCTAATGTCTATCTGTCGATCTCGCCAAACACAATATCCTGCGTGCCGATCACCGCCACCACGTCGGCCAGCATGTGGCC
>CBDTYI010000358.1:0-2188 GCA_965364565.1 uncultured Gammaproteobacteria bacterium
CGGGCGCCTACGAGCACCACATCCCGGCGGCGGTATGGCAGATCGTGACGCGCGGTGAATTCTACAGCGCCTACACGCCCTACCAGGCAGAGGCCAGCCAGGGCACGCTGCAGCTGATCTATGAGTTTCAGAGCATGATGACCGCCCTGATGGCCATGGACGTCTCCAATGCCTCGCTGTACGACGGCGCCTCGGCGCTGGCGGAAGCGGTGCTGATGGCGATTCGCGCCAACCGCAAATCGAAGTCACAGCGGGTGCTGGTGCCGACCACGGTGCACCCGGCCTACCGCGACACCGCGCGCACCATTGTGGGTAACCAGCACATCGAACTGCTGGAGTTACCCTACGACGAACGGGGCGGGCACGTCAGCGTGGACAGCCTGGCGGACTACGAGGGTGAGGACATCGCCGCGCTCGTTATCGCGCAGCCCAACTTTTTCGGCGTGCTGGAAGACGTGGATGCCTTGACCGACTGGGCGCACCGCAACGGCGCCATGGTCATTGCAGTGGTCAACCCCGTGGCTATGGCGCTGCTGAAACCGCCCGGTCGCTGGGGCGAAAAGGGCGCCGACATCGCGGTCGGCGAAGGCCAGCCGCTGGGGGTGCCGCTGTCATCCGGCGGACCCTATTTCGGCTTCATGTGCAGCAAGCAGCAGCACGTGCGGCAGATGCCGGGGCGCCTGGTGGGGCGCACCGTGGACCGCGATGGCCGGGTCGGCTATACACTGACGCTGCAGGCGCGCGAGCAGCATATCCGCCGCTCCAAGGCGACCTCCAATATCTGCACCAACCAGGGCCTGCTGGTTACCGCCGCCACCATTCACATGGCGCTGCTGGGCGGTGAGGGACTGCGCCGGGTGGCTCTTGCCTGCCACGCCAATGCGCGCCGGCTGGTGGAAAAACTGAGCAGCGACTACCTGCGGCCACGCTTCGACCGGCCCTGTTTTCACGAGGTCGTGATGACCAGCAGTCTGCCGCTGAAGCGCCTGCTGCGGCCGCTGTACGCGCACAACCTGCAACCCGGTTATCTGCTTTGCGACCACTATCCGGAGCTGGGCGAAGCGCTGCTGGTGTGCGCCACGGAGACCAAGACCGAGGATGATCTGGAGCTGTATCGCGAGTACCTGGCGCGCGCCATCGACAAGCAGGTCAGCACCGGTTGTCCGGTGCAGCCGAAAATGGCTTAACTGTCAGGACCTGTTAACAGGTCCCAGTATCGAGGAGAGGGTTATGGCAAAGATCACACTGCAGGGAAACGAGATTCACACCAATGGCGAGCTGCCCGCGGTCGGCAGCAAGGCGCCGGACTTCCGCCTGGTCGACAAGGACCTGGGCGACAAGACGCTGGCCGACTACGCTGGCAAGAAGAAACTGCTCAACATCGTGCCCAGCCTGGACACGCCGGTGTGCGCGACCTCGACCAAGAAGTTCAACGACGCAGCCGCGGGCCGCGATGACCTGGTGATGCTGGTGATCTCCGCCGACCTGCCGTTCGCCATGGGCCGCTTCTGCGGTGCCGAGGGCGTCGACAAGGTGGTGCCGCTGTCGCTGATGCGCTCGCGCAAGTTCGCCAAGGACTACGGCGTGCTGATCGAAGACGGACCGCTGGAAGGTATTACCGGCCGCGCAGTGGTCGTGGTGGACGAAAACGACAAGGTGGTGTACGCCGAACTGGTGCCCGAAATCGCCCAGGAACCGGACTACGACAAGGCGCTGGCGGCGTTATAGAGAACAATTAACCACAAAGGAACACGAAGGCACACGAAGGGAAGAAATACAGTGTCTGGAGAGATGAGCTTGTGACACCGCATTCTCAGTTGTGCCGCGCGCAATCGCCAAACTCAAGAGGGTTTGCAGTCCTTAGCGAACCCTTCGTGCGCCTTCGTGCGCCTTTGTGGTTTGAACTGGTGGTTTAGTATTGTCATGCTGATTTTTGAACATTCCAGACCGGGGCGGCGCGCGATAGCGCAGGCGCCTGCCGAAGTGGCCGAGGCGGACGACCTGCCGGCCGAGTTGCTGCGCGACGATACCGCGGCGCTGCCGGAGGTATCGGAGATGCAGGCGGTGCGTCACTACACGCGCCTGTCGCAGAAGAACTTTTCCATCGACACCCAGTTTTATCCGCTCGGCTCCTGCACCATGAAATACAATCCGCGCGCCTGTAATTCGCTGGCCATGCTGCCGGGAT
>CBDTYI010000359.1:0-2161 GCA_965364565.1 uncultured Gammaproteobacteria bacterium
TCCTGCAACAAAAGAGCGGGAATAGTACAGAAACGCCCCTGGGGATTCAAGGCGCTGAGTTGAATGGGGCAGACCCACTGCTGTCCCGAGGAGTCTTTACCCTCTTGAGTCAATAGATTGATTTCATGGACGCATTACAAAAGAAGCTCAGGTTGAAACATGAAATCCGCATCGGCCAATGATTCCTGCATCGTCATTCCGGCGCAAGCCGGAATCCAGTGTTTCTTCACGCATTCTGGATTCCGGCTTGCGCCGGAATGACGGGGATCCTGCGTTTGTGGGACAGCAGTGGGTCTGACCCCATTTAACTCAGGTAAAAAAAAGCGCAGCTAAGTGCTGCGCTTCAAAACCACCAAAGGAGGATTGGAGGAGACTGACCAGGCAGTTACGGTTGGGGGCTGCCCGATCAGTTGATAAGTATGTTCTAATATTCCCCCGTGCTTGTCAAGCCCCGTCGCGATTTTTTTTCAAGGTGCCGGCCAAAACCTCGGCTCGGCCGGTAACTTTCTGTTTTTGGACAATTAACGATAAGAACGACGGCGGCATCAGGGGCCGCACGCGGTGCAATTCAGATTTTCAGCCGCTCCACAACGCGGCCGTTGACGAGATGTTCGCTGATGATTTCGTCGATATCGTCCTGGTCGAGGTAGCTGTACCAGACTTCGTCCGGGTACACGACCACCACGGGACCTTCGGCGCACCGGTCCAGACAACCGGCGGTGTTGATACGTACCTTGCCGGGCCCGGCAATCCCCAGCTCCTTGGTGCGCTGCTTGGCATAGTCGCGCATCGCCTGCGCATCGAAACGCTGGCAGCACGCCGTTCCGTCCTCGCGCAGATTGGTGCAGAAGAATACGTGGTAGCGGTAATAGGACATGCAGGCAAGATACTCGATCGCGGCAAAAAATGACAAGCGCGCTTGTAACTGCGACGCGCAACCGGTATCTGTAGCCCATGAGTGACCTGTCCGCCACCGACCGCTGCGTGAAATGCGGCCTGTGTCTGCCCCACTGCCCGACCTTCAAGCTGAGCGGAATCGAAGCCGACTCCCCGCGCGGGCGCATCAGCCTGATGCAGGCCATGGACAGCCCCGACGTCAGCTGGTCACCGGGCCTGTTCCGGTACCTGGATCGCTGTCTGGAATGCCGCGCCTGCGAGGCCATGTGTCCGTCCAAGGTACCCTTCGGGCAACTGATGGACACCGCGCGCACGCGCATGGAAGCACAGCGGCAACGCTCGCTGTCCGGCCGCTGGCTGCGCGCTGCGGGCCTGGCAATGCTCACCTCCCCTGCCCGTCTGAAGCTGCTCGGGCTGGCACTCGGGTTGTACCGGCGACTGGGTCTGCAACCGCTGATCACACGCTTGCCAGGGTCGCCACTCGGCCTCCGGCGCCTGAACCGCCTGCTGCCCGCCGGGCACAACGCAGCCGTGCCGACGCCGAATGCTGCGAAAACCAGCGGCACGGTGGACCTGTTCCGCGGCTGCATCGCCGGTCTGGTCGAGCCCCACACCCTGGCTGCCGCGCAACGGCTGCTGCAGCAACTCGGCTACCGGGTCAATGTTCCCGCCCGGCAGGGCTGCTGCGGCGCACTGCACCAGCACAATGGCGACCCCCGCACTGCAGCGCGGCTCGCGGCGAGCAACCGGACCGCTTTCGGAGACAGCAACAACCCGATACTCGTCACCGCGAGCGGCTGCGCGGCGCAATTGCTCGAGTACGCAACGCTGTATGGAGAGACCGGAGTCAGCCAGCGGGTAAGCGATATCCTGCACTTTCTGCTCGCGCACGAACGCACCGCGCTGCAGTTCGCGCCGCTGCCGCAAACCGTCGCGGTGCACATTCCCTGCAGCCACCGCAACGTGCTCAGGCAGGGGCAGGACATTCTCGCCATCCTGGACTGGATTCCCGCGCTGCGACCGCTGGCGCTGAACCCGCAGGGTGGCTGCTGCGGTGCGGCGGGCAGTTACCTGCTGAGCCAGCCGGAGGTTGCCGATCAGCTGCGCGATGACATGCTCGAACCGCTGGCCGCCAGCGGCACCAGGCTACTGGTCACCAGCAATATCGGCTGCTCAATGCACCTGCAGGCGGGGCTGAAGGAAAAGGGCCTCGACATCGAGGTGGTGCACCCGGTGGTGTTGCTGGCGCGGCAGCTGCAGGACT
>CBDTYI010000360.1:0-2121 GCA_965364565.1 uncultured Gammaproteobacteria bacterium
CGATTCCGTTCTTCATGATGACGGTGTTCGCTTTCAACATGGTGAACCGGCGGCGGCGCGAACACCCCAACCAGGCCGCGGTGCTGTGGGCACTGGGTACCGCGGTGATGGCGTTCCTGGGTGCGGGCGTGTGGGGCTTTCTGCACACCCTGGCGCCGATAAACTACTATACTCATGGTTCGCAGATCACGGCGGCGCACGGCCACATGGCCTTTTACGGCGCCTACGTCATGATTGTGCTGACCATCATTTCCTACGCCATGCCGATTCTGCGCGGCAAGCAGGCGGGCGATCCGCGCTCCCAGGTGCTGGAGATGTGGTCGTTCTGGTTCATGACCGTGTCGATGGTGTTTATTACGCTGTTCCTCACCGGCGCAGGTGTACTGCAGGTCTGGTTGCAGCGCTACGCCGAGAACCCGCAGCCGTTCATGGTGGTGCAGGAGAAGATCGAGATGTTCTACTGGATGCGCGAGCTGGCCGGCCTGGTATTTCTCATCGGTCTGGTCATGTACGTGCTATCGTTCTTTGTGAAGGGCGGCGAACGGCCGATGGCGGCGGAAGCCGCCTGACCGGCGCCCCCTGGCAGGTTGCCCCGGCCGGAACTGGTGCGACCGGGACTGCCGGGGGCCTTCGCCGTTATGCTGTTGGCGGGAATGCGCTGCAGGGGAGACAGGTAAGCATGTCCAGAGACGTCACAGAACTGCAGCGCAAGGCCGAGCGGATTCCGTTCTACCAGCCGCGCCACCACGAGGTGGAGCTGTTCGACTATGCGTGGCGCAACCAGCTGCCGGTATTGCTCAAGGGACCGACCGGCTGCGGCAAAACCCGCTTCATCGAACACATGGCGGCGCGGCTCGGGCGACCGCTGTATACGGTGGCCTGTCACGACGATCTGACCGCCGCCGACCTGGTGGGCAGGCACCTGATCGGTGACGGCGCGACCTACTGGCACGACGGACCGCTGACAAGCGCAGTGCGCGAGGGTGCCATTTGCTACCTCGACGAAGTGGTGGAGGCGCGCAAGGACACCACCGTGGTGCTGCATCCGCTGTCCGACGACCGCCGCATGCTGCCCATCGAACGCAGCGGCGAAACTCTTTACGCGCCGCCCGAGTTCATGCTGGTGGTGTCCTACAACCCCGGCTATCAGAACCTGCTCAAGGGTATGAAACCCTCCACCCGCCAGCGCTTTGTTTCCATGCGCTTCGATTTTCCCCTGCCGCAGCAGGAGTGTGACATCGTGGTCAGGGAAACCGGTATCGATGCGCAAACGGCCGCGCGCCTGGTACAGCTGGTGCAGAATCTGCGCGCGCTCAAGGATCACGACCTGGAGGAGTGTGCCTCGACGCGCCTGCTGGTGTATACCGCGCGCCTGATGCACGACGGCTTCGACGCCCTGGAAGCCTGCCGGGCGGCGCTGATCGAGCCGCTGAGCGACGACGAGGCCACGGTTGACGCGCTGATGGAAGTGGTGCGCGCCAATTTCGGCTGAGGCCATGGAGCAGCCGGGCAAAACGCTCGCGGTCACGGCAGAAACGCTGTTTCTGGTCAACCTGCTGCTGCTGCCGGGGCTGGCCTTTGCGGCTCTGCTGCTGCTGTATCTTGCCAGGCGCCACAGCAGCCCGCCGCTGGCCGCCAACCACCTGGCCCAGACCACGGGTGTGAGCGTGATCGGTGGCGCGCTGATCGTGCTGGTCATCGGCCTGATCGTGGCGCTGGGCGGTTTCGATTCCGGTTACACCTGGATGGTGGTGATTCTGTATTTCACCTTCATCCACAGCAGCCTGATCCTGCTCGGCGTTATGGGGCTGGTCAAGGCGATGGCGGGACAGCATTTCCGCTACCCGCTGATCGGCAGGCCGTTCCGCGCATGAACCGCGCCCAGACACAGCGCCTGCTGTGGCGCAGCGCCTTCTTTGCCCTGTTCGTGCTGGCGCCGCCGCTGGATATCTTCCGCTTCGATCTGAACCTCGGCCACTTCATTGTGTTCGGCTTTCCCTGGACGCTGGGTATCGACGCTGCACACCCGCTGCAGTCGGGCCTGAATATCATCCTGCGCGGTTTCCTGCCCATCGCGCTGGTAGTGGGAACCGGCGTCTGGGTGTCGTGGCGTTACGGGCG
>CBDTYI010000361.1:0-2047 GCA_965364565.1 uncultured Gammaproteobacteria bacterium
GCGCTGACGGCAACGTCGTGACCCGCGGTCCCCACGCGTTTGGCGTTGGCCGCCCACCAGTGTCTTGCCGCCTGCTGATCCCAGGGTTCAGCGAGTTCAAGTGCGTCGAGCCGCGCGATGATAGCATCGGCATTGGCCGGACGCTTCTCGGGATCCGTGGCCAGACAGTCGGCGACCAACTCGTCGAGTTGCGAACTGATCGGCTGCTGCGACCGCTCACTGACACGCGGCGCGGGTGTGTTGACCACATGGTAGGCCATTTCCATCGCCGTGCTGCCCTCGAAGGGCTGTTTGCCGGTCAGCAGATTGAAAGCGATCACGCCCACCGAGAACAGATCGGAGCGCGCGTCCTGACACTCCGGATCTCGGATGCGTTCGGGCGCGATGTAGGGCGGAGTACCGGCGATTTCATGCGCCTGGGTAACATCGCCTGCCTCCGGATTGCCGACGTCTTTCACCAGCCCGAAGTCCAGCACCTTGACGAAGTCGAAACGCCCGCCGCGCTCGGTCAGTATGACGTTGGGCGGCTTGATGTCGCGGTGGATCAGACCGCGCGCGTGCGCCTCGGCGAGCGAACTGCACAGTTGTTTGAGGATCGACACAGCGCGGCCCACCGGCACGGCACCCTGCAGTTCCAGAAGGTCACCCAGATCCAGCCCCGGCAGGTATTCCATGACGTAATAGAACACCCCTTCATCCGTACAGCCGAAATCATAGATCTCGATGGTGTGCGGCGAGGTCAGCTCGCTGGTCAGCTGCACCTCGCGTTCGAAACGCGCCAGGTTCTGCTCGCTGACCTGCCCGGCGCGGATGAACTTCACCGCCGTGGGCCGCCTGAGCAGCGCATGGCGCGCCAGGTACACCTCGCCCATGCCGCCTTCGCCCAGTTTGCGCTCCAGGGTGTACTGGCCCAGCCGCTTGACCTGCTCGACGCGCCGGCGCAGAAACTGCACGGCAACACTCGATACCAGGATCAGCACCGCGCTAAACAGCAGCAGGCCCAGCAGGCCGAACACCATCAGGCGCAGCGGGCGGGTGGCGGCGAAGGCCGCGTCCACTGCGACCTCGGTGGCCAGGCCGATGCCGTGCTGCGGCAGCCAACGCCAGGCGCCGACCACCGCCACGCCGCGGTAGTCGCGGTAAGGTTCAAGGATTACCCCGGCAGGCATATCTCCGTCCACGGCGGCAGCAACCAGTCTCGTCAGCGGGCGCCCCACTAACGGCGCGTCCGGCCGGTAACCGCGCGTCATGTCACCGCCAGGGTCGCGCACCTGCACGTGCAGAATGGAGCGCGCCTCGGGAGTATCCGGGATCAGGCCGATGGCCTTTAGCTGCTGGTCATGGCGGCTGTCCGAAAGCATGAGACCGTCGCGGTCAAAGGCATAGGTATCGCCGCTCTCGCCCAGCCGCGCAATGGACAGAATGCGGGTAAAGTCCTTCTCCGGGGGGATAATCAGATAGAAGGCTGCGATCACCTCCCCCTGTTCGTTGCGCACTGGCGCCACCGCGGACATGCGCGGCGCATCCAGCACCATTTCGGCACCGCTCAGCATGTCTCCCTGCTGGTATGGCTGCGTCAGAACCTGCTTGCCCTGCAGGACCCGGGCGAGAATCGTCATGCCGTCTGCCGTCAGGTGGCGCCCGACCTGCTCCGCGATAGATGCGGCCAGCACCGTCCCGTCGCGGCCCACCAGTCCGAAGCCGTCGTAGTCCTCGGAATCATTCAGGGGCTGGAGGGTCGCGAGCAGCTCGGCGTGTTGCGGTGAGGCGAGTAGATCCGCGCCGGGATTCGCGTGTTCCGCGGCGACGGCGGCGAGATCCCGCGCGGCTGCGCTCACATCGGGCAGCTCCGACCAGTCCTGTGCGCTGCTCAACTCGTTGTCGATCCAGAAGCTCAGCGCGGCTGCGCTGGTCGCCGCTACCGTGTCCAGGCCTTCGCCGAGCTTATCGCGCAACGCCTGTTCGGTGGCGTGGTGGATCCAGAAGCCGGCCACCACGAGCGCCGCCGCCAGGGCGAGGCCGCCCAGCAGCATCGGGTTGCGCCACA
>CBDTYI010000362.1:0-1891 GCA_965364565.1 uncultured Gammaproteobacteria bacterium
ACCTGTCCAGCCAGCTGTTCCAGGACCTGGGCAAGGGCGATCAGCGTCTGCTGGACTTTCTGCGTGTGCACAAGTATCGCGACCAGCAACTGATGCTCAACGACGCGGTGGAGAATGTACCGGACCTGCGCCGGGCGCTGCGCCAGGCCGAAACCCAGCTGCGCGGCCAGGACCAGGACGCCTCCTGGGACAGTGTCGCCCACGAACTGCGCTCCACCGGCTTCGAGCCGGGTTGGGGCAACACCGTGCGCCGCATTCGCGATTCCATGCGCCTGCTGCTGGACATCCTGGAGGCGCCCTCGCCGGCGGCGCTGGAACGTTTCCTCGGTCGCGTGCCGATGATTTTTTCGCTGGCGATCCTTTCGCCGCACGGCTATTTCGGCCAGTCTAACGTGCTGGGCCGTCCCGATACCGGCGGCCAGGTGGTCTACATTCTCGATCAGGTGCGGGCACTGGAGCGCGAAATGCGGCAGCGCCTGCACGAGCAGGGCCTGGCCATCGAACCGCAGATCCTGGTGCTGACACGGCTGATTCCGCACGCCGACGGCACCACCTGCGATCAGCGCATCGAGGATATCGTCGGCACCACCCACGCGCGCATTCTGCGGGTGCCGTTCCGCAACGCGGGCGGCGAAGTAATTCCGCACTGGATCTCACGCTTCGAAATCTGGCCCTATCTGGAACGCTACGCGGACGAGGCGCAGCGGGAGATGATCGCCGAACTCGGCGGGCGCCCGGACCTGATCGTCGGCAACTACTCGGACGGCAACCTGGTCGCTTCGCTGATGTCGCAGAAGCTCGGCATCACCCAGTGCAACATCGCCCACGCGCTGGAGAAGACCAAGTACCTGTACTCGGACCTGTACTGGCAGGATAACGAACCGCACTACCATTTCTCCTGCCAGTTCACCGCCGACCTGATCGCCATGAACAGCGCCGATTTCATCATTACCAGCACCTACCAGGAGATCGCCGGCACCGATGATTCGCTGGGCCAGTACGAAAGCCACGCCGCCTTCACCATGCCCGGTCTGTACCGGGTGGTGGAAGGCATCGATGTCTACGATCCCAAGTTCAATATCGTGTCTCCCGGTGCCGACGCGGACGTGTACTTCCCCTACTCGGACAGTGCCAGGCGCCTGTCGCACTTCGCCAAGGACATCGAGGAGCTGGTGCTGGGGCGCGAAAGCAGCGACAGCATCCGCGGCGTGCTGACCGATACCGACAAGCCGTTGCTGTTCACCATGGCGCGCATGGACCACATCAAGAACATTACCGGCCTGGTTGACTGGTACGGCGCCTCGAAAGAGCTGCGCGAGCAGGCCAACCTGCTGGTGATCTCCGGGCACGTGGACCCGGATCGTTCCGGCGACACCGAGGAACGCGAGCAGATCGGCCGAATGCACGACCTCATGAATCATTACGAGCTGGACGGACAGGTACGCTGGCTGGGCCTGCATCTCGAAAAACCGCTGGCCGGGGAGATTTACCGCTTTATCGCCGACCGCCACGGCGCCTTCGTGCAGCCGGCGCTGTTCGAGGCGTTCGGTCTCACCGTGATCGAGGCCATGAGCTCCGGCCTGCCCACCTTTGCCACCTGTTTCGGTGGTCCGCTGGAGATTATCGAGGACGGTGTGTCGGGTTTTCATATCGACCCCAACCACGGCGAGCGCGCCACGACACGCATGGCGGCCTTCTTCGCACGCTGCAAGGAAGACCCCGACTACTGGAAGCGCCTCTCCGACGGCGGCCTGCAGCGCGTAGCCGAACGCTACACCTGGGCGCGCTACGCCGAACGCATGATGACCCTGTCGCGCATTTACGGGTTCTGGAAATACGTCAGCGACCTGGAGCGCGCCGAGACACAACGCTACCTGCAGATGTTCTACGG
>CBDTYI010000363.1:0-1804 GCA_965364565.1 uncultured Gammaproteobacteria bacterium
CGCCGACCGATTGCGCCAGGGTCATGAAGCCCGCCGAGATGAAACCGACCACCAGCACGGTGGTCACCGACGACGAATTGAGCACCGCGGTCACGAAGGCGCCGGTCAGAGCGCCCATGAAACGGTTGCGGGTCAGGCGGGCGAGAATATCCTTGAGGGTATCGCCCGCCGCCCCTTTCAGACCGTCGGACATCTGTTCCATACCGAACAGGAACATGGCCAGACCTCCGAACAGCCCCATCAACAGCCGCAGCCAGTCGATATCGCCAGCCGGTGCATCAGCCGCAAAAACCACCAGCGGGCAGGCCAGCACCAGCAACAGCAGAATCCGGCTGCGACGGGTGGTGTGTAAGCGCATTAGTGCTCCGGACCGTTGCATGGTGATTGCTCCTTTATCGCTTGTTGTACGTTCTTGGGCCACCGGAGCCCGTTCGCCGCAACGCGGTTATGGTGCAGTCGGAGCCTGCCTGCCTTCCAGCACCACTACGCTGCGCGCCCCGACGCTGTAGCTCTGGCCGTCGACCGGCTGCTGGTCCGGCGTCGGCAGTATGTCGGACGGCGCGACCCGTGCCGTATCGATGGCACCGTACCAGCGCCGTCCCGCCAGCGCCGGGAGCGGTAGCTGCAGTTCCTGATCCGACATGTTCAGAATGATGTGCAGGTGCGCGGCACCCGGCTCCATGGCGGCGAGCGTGTAGGCGAGCAGGCGCGCCTCGGGATCGTGCCACGACGGTCGCTCGAGCTCCGCACCGTGCCACACCACGTCTGGCAGTCCGCCGGGCTGGGCCGGTTCGCCGGTGAGAAAACGCCGGCGCGTCAGGCTCGCATGGCGCTTGCGAAAGGCAATCATTTCACGCACGAACCGCAGCATGTCGCGGTTGGTCTCGGTGAGCGTCCAGTCGAACCAGCCCAGCTCGTTGTCCTGGCACCAGGCGTTGTTGTTGCCCTGCTGACTGCGCAGCACCTCGTCGCCCGCCAGCAGCATCGGCACGCCGTGGCTGAGCAGCAGAATGGCGACGAAGTTCTTCGCCTGGCGCTGACGCAGCAACACAATCTCAGCGGCGTCGGTGTCGCCCTCGTGACCGCAGTTCCAGCTCAGGTTGTCGTGGTGACCGTCGCGGTTGCCCTCGCCGTTGTCCTGGTTGTGCTTTTCGTTGTAGCTGACCTGATCATAGAGCGTGAAGCCGTCGTGGCTGGTAATGAAATTGATACTGTTGACCGGCAGCCGTCCGCCCGCCCGGTACAGGTCGCTGCTGCCCGCCAGCCGGGTGGCCAGTTCGCTGATCAGGCCCGGATCACCGCGCACGAAACGGCGTACCACGTCGCGATAGCGGCCGTTCCACTCCAGCCAGCGAAACCCGGGGAAATCCCCCACCTGATAGAGTCCGCCCGCGTCCCAGGCTTCGGCGATCAGCCGGGTGCGCGCCAGGGCATCCGAGAACTCGATGCTCCACAGCACCGGCGCGTGATATTGCGGCTTGCCGTCCTCGCCACGCGCCAGCGCGCTGGCCAGGTCAAAACGGAAACCGTCCACGTGCATTTCCTTCACCCAGTATTCCAGGCACTCGGTGATGAAGCGCGCCACCAGCGGGTGGTTGGCGTTCATCGAATTACCGCAGCCGGTGTAGTCCAGGTAGCGCGCGCGGTCATCCGGGTCGAGGTGATAGAACATCTCGTTGCCGAACCCCTTGAAGTTGATCAGCGGTCCGCCGGCGCCGCCCTCGGCGGTGTGATTGAACACCACGTCCAGGATCACGCCGATGCCGGCGCGGTGCAGCGCCTTGACCATGTCGCGAAAGCCATT
>CBDTYI010000364.1:0-1606 GCA_965364565.1 uncultured Gammaproteobacteria bacterium
GCTGCGGACGCGCACGGCGCGTGCGCCAGCGGCTGCTCAGGTAGGTGTTGAGACTGTCGCTGAAGAAGCTGCCCTGTTCCGGCGTCAGGCCGCGCAACGGCACCGGTCGCAGGCTGGCGATCTCCCAGCGCTGTTGGCGGCGGAACTCGACGCGCAGCAGCGGTGCCTGGAACAGATCGAAAATCTGGCGCGCCAGCTCCTGCAGTTCGCGGTCCTCGCTCTGACCGAAGAATATATTGGCTTCGAAGGCGATTTCCTGGCTGTCGCGGGCGCGCTTGCGCAGCACCCGCTGAATGAGATCATCCAGGTCCTCGACATTGAGACTGTAGATCGCCTTGCTGGCCAGGTCGGTAATGGTGCGCACCGACGGTACGATCTTGTGTCGGCGCGCCTCGGCCAGCAGCGAGCAGTAATAGCCGGTGCTGCAATAGCGATAGCTGCGACACAGGTTGACGATGTGCAGCCCCTTGGTCTTGTATTGATCGGGCTGCATCAGGTAGTCACGCGCCGTAATCAATTCGACGTCGGGAAATTCTGCCGCCCAGTCCTTGGTGTTCTCGACCAGTATCAGATGTGATGGCACGTCGGTCTCCTAGTTTATTGCGCGTTGCCGCGGCTCGGCGCGCCGCCGGATGATCAGCACCGCTTTCTGCCCCGCCTTGCCGTAGCGCGCCATGCGGTCGAAGTCCTTCTTCAGGATCGGCATGTTCATGGAATCCAGCGCCAGCTTGCCCGCCTCGTAGTCCACGAACGGGTCGTGTACATAGACGTACTTGTCATCGAAGCCCGTCACCACCACCCAGTGCGGGAATTTTTCACGGTAGATGCGATAGGAGCTGATCAATACGATGGGCATCCCGCCGCCTTCGAATTTGTCCTGAATCGCGTGCACGCTGAGCGCACCGTAGCGGATTTTCACCGGCAGCTCCTTCAGCTCGGCGAGAAAATCCTCCTGCACCAGCCGCATCACTTCCTTCTTCTCTTCGCTGCGCACCGAATCCACAAACATCACGCCCCTGCCGTTGACGTGCACCTCGACGTCGAAACCCATGTGATAAACGGCAAGTGCCATGCCATACGGGCCGCAGCCACCGTGGCCGGAGGTCATGTAGACGGTGGTGGACTCGCGCCACAGGCGCAACTCCAGTTTGCGCGACAGTTTCAGGTTCGGATCCAGGGCCTTCATGGCCATCATGACCGCCGACGGTCCGCAGGTAAAATCCAGCGTCTGTTTGTAATAGGGAACCCGTACCAGTTCCGGTTTCAGCTGCGGCGCCAGGTACTTTTCGAAACGCAGCGCTTCCATATGGTCCTCGTAATAGTCGGCGTGCCGGCCGAACAAGCGGTAGCCGAGCTTCTCGTACAGGCTTATGGAGGCGGCGTTATCGCGCCGCACTTCCAGGCGCAGCACCACACAGTCGTTGGCGAGCGCCGTTTCCTCGGCGGCCTTGATCAACGCACTCCCGGCGCCGCGACCGCGCGCCTGCGGTAACACCGCCAGTGAATACAGGCGTGCCAGCGAGGTGCCGGTGTGAAACAGCACGGTGGCGTAGCCGAGCAGCACCCCGTCATCTTCATACACCAGCGTTTCGGCGTTGGCCTTGGT
>CBDTYI010000365.1:0-1575 GCA_965364565.1 uncultured Gammaproteobacteria bacterium
CCACAATGATGCTGACATTGACCAGCAGATCGGAGCGGTAGTGCAGCGCGTCGGCGCGAATCGCAGTCGAGCCGGTGCGCTGGATGACGTAGCGCTGTACCGCCAGCAGGCCCAGGGTTGCCAGAATGGCGAACACCATTACCCCCACGCCGACAGCGATGTCCTCCAGAGGACGCGGGTGCAACAGCCGGTCGACGGCGTGCAGCATCAGAAAGGCCGCGGAACCGGCAATAAACGTAGCCTGCGCCAGGCCCGCCACCGACTCGGCCTTGCCGTGTCCGAAACGATGCTCCTCGTCGGCCGGTTCCAGCGAGTAATGCACCGCGAACATATTGACCAGTGAAGCCGCGGCGTCCATCAGGGAGTCCACCAGCGAGGCCAGCACGCTGATCGAACCGGTCAGCAGCCAGGCGGCGAGTTTTGCGGTGATCAGGACCCCGGCGGTGGCCACCGAGGCGCGTGTCGCCAGGCGCAGCAGTCTTGTGGAATCCGCAGTCGGGCGTAGATCGGCCATGGCTCTCGTCTGGTTATCAGCTTGCCCGAATGGTACCAGTTCATCACGACGGCCGGGCGGGTGTGTGGCTGCCGCACCGGATAGCGGGGGCACAGACTGACGCCTCGCATGCGGCTTTGCGCTATGCTTGCTACATCGAATCACATGGGGTGGGCGGCCCGTCCGTGCGCTGTCCCCGCGCCCGTATCCGGACTGACAGGAGGTCCAGCATGAAAAAGACCAGCCAGGCAAGTCGCGCCAAAGCGCCGCCGGTTCCCGAGACTGCGATTTCCTCGCAAGACCGTCGTCGCATGATCGCCGAAGCGGCTTACTTTCACGCCGAGCGGCGCGGTTTCGAGGGCGGCGACCCCGACGAGGACTGGTACCAGGCAGAACGTGAAATCGATCAACTGCTGGCCAGGTATGCGCCGGCGGAGAAGGTTCAGCACCCGCACTAGGTCCGGGTTGTCCGGTACCGGTCGCCGCACGGTGCGGCAATGCCGCTCGCGGCGCAACAGGTCGATCGACCGAGGCGAAAAACAGGGCATGGCTTGACGAATGTCATTGTCAATCAGCCGCGCAGGCGCCGAGAATTCCGCTCAGGGCAAAACACATGACGGCGTGATGGACAGCGCGGCGGGACAACGACGGTAGAAAACCGGGGTAACCCTATGACAGCGAAACAGATCAAGTTCGGTGATGACGCACGCCAGCACATGGTGCGGGGCGCGGGCATCCTGGCCCGGGCGGTAAAAGCCACGCTGGGGCCCAAGGGCCGTAACGTCATACTCAAGAAGAGCTTCGGCGCACCGGCGATGACCAAAGACGGCGTATCCGTGGCCAAGGAAATCGAACTGGAGGACGAGTTCGAGAACATGGGTGCCCAGATGGTGAAGGAAGTCGCCGCACACACCTCGGACATCGCCGGCGATGGCACCACCACGGCGACGGTGCTGGCCTATTCCATGCTGCAGGAGGGGCTCAAGGCGGTCGCCGCCGGGATGAACCCGATGGACCTCAAGCGCGGTATCGACAAGGCCGTGGAGCAGGCGGTCGAAGAGCTGAAGAATCTGTCCACACCC